>JADEXW010000084.1 GCA_015206935.1 Pseudanabaenaceae cyanobacterium LEGE 13415
ATTAAGACTTAATAAACTTTTTGCTCTGATTTAAATTTTGTCGATCGACTCATCGCCTGTGTGACTTTGACCGCTTTGCTCCTTTGTGTCATTGAGCCTTATGGAATCCCTCGACCCTCAGAATCAGACCTCGATCGAGACTGCTCCACCCCAAAAGCCTAAAGCTTGGTTCGGCTTACTGTTTGCTGGATTACTGCTTGCAGGCGGCTTTGGTATGTGGCGGCTCTTAAGTCCAAGCGGTGAAAAGCCTGCGGTTGCTCAATCTCAAGGACAGCCGCCAAGAGCAGTAGAAACGACTCGTTTAGCAACGGGAACTTCAACCCGAACCGTTCAATTGCTAGGACAAGTTGAAGCCTCTCAACAATCGACCATTCGCGCTCAAACCGCAGGTGTTGTTCAGGAAATCTTAGTGCAGCCTGGAGATCGAGTGACTGAAGGAATGACGATCGCAATTCTCGATGACTCCGATCAACAATTAGGAATTGCTCAAGCTCAAGCAGAACTCGCACAGCAACGTAGTAATTTAGCCCGGTTGCAAGTGGGAACCCGACCAGAAATTATTGCTCAACGGCAAGCAGCGGTGAATGCAGCAAAAGCACGAGAGCGAGAAGCTCAAGATAATCTAAGACGATCGACTGCATTGGTAAAAGAAGGTGCAATTTCAGAGCGGGTGTTAGTTGAAGCGCGATCGCAAGTTGATCAAGCGATCGGAGAACGACTCGCAGCAGAGGCAAGTTTAGCAGAAGCGAAAGCAGGCCCGATTCGTGAAGAGATCGACGCTCAGAAAGCGAATGTGGCAGCAGCCCAAGCTACTGTCAATCAAGCCCAACTTGCACAAAGACGAACTCAGGTGATTGCAACTCAAGCGGGAGTCGTGCAAACGCGCCATGTGAGTCAAGGTGATCTAGTACAAAGTGCTGGAGAGATTGTCAGCTTAGTGTCTGGTCGTCAATTGGATGTCTTTCTGGAACTACCCGAAGAACTGAGTGGTAGAGTCACGCCAGGAATGTCGATCGCATTAACCGCTCGTGCTTTACCGCAATGGAAACAGCAAGCAGCAATTACAGCTGTTGTTCCGTCTGCGGATACCACTTCTAGAAGGCAACGAGTGAGAGTTCAGGTTTCAAATCCGCCGAATGGATTGTTACCAGGAATGGCAATCTCAGGCGCGTTGACTGTTCCGAGCAATCGATCGAGCTTTGTTGTATCACGAGATGTTTTGACGCGGCGACGGAATGAATGGTTTGTTTTTGCGATCGCAGATAACAAAGCAAAACCCATTCCAGTCGAGCTAGTCACAGACATGGGTAAGCAAGTGGCGATTTTTAGTCTAGAACTGCGATCCGGGCAAGAAATCGTGATTCGAGGCGGCGATGGATTGAATGAAGGTGTCCCTGTCAAAGTGGTCGGAGGCGCATCGTGAACTTAATTAATACTGCGGTTCGCTGGCGACATGGAACCTTTGTGCTGTTCTGTCTGCTCGCGATGTTTGGTGTGTTTTCATTGTTTCGCTTGCCGCTCGAACTTCAACCCGGAGGCGATCGACCAGAGATTACCATTCGGACGGGCTATCCTGGAGCTGCACCCGCAGAGGTCGAAGATCTGATCACCCGCCCGATCGAAGAACAGATGGAGGAAGTGCTGGGCGTAAAAGAAATTAGCAGTGCTTCTCGTGCAGGAAATAGTTCAATTACGCTGGAATTCCAAGAAGGGACGAATGTTCAAGATCGATTAGTAGATGTTCTCAATCGATTGCAGCAAGTTTCGAGCTTACCTCCGGAAGCATTGGAATCGAATGTGGAATTAGTCGGAGGCAATAGCTCTCCGATGATGTGGATTCCATTTGATACGAAACCTGGCTTTGAACCCGCTCCCGATCGATATCGTGACTTAGCAGAAGAATTTGTCCTACCTCGATTGCGGCGCGTTCAAGGCGTGGGACAGTTCATCGTACCGGGTGGACGAGAGCGTGAAGTAGAAGTTCGAGTTGATCCGAAAGCATTAGCCGATCGTAATTTAACGATCGGGGATGTAGTTCGTGTCCTTCGAGAGAACAATCGCGATATTCGAGGCGGCCCTTTAGAGTTAGGGCGACGGGAATATCGCGTCAGAACCATTAGTCGATCGCAGGATATCGAGCAAATTGCAGGATTTGTTCTTCGCAAAGATACGGCGGGAACAGTCTATATTCGCGATGTTGCAAAAGTCGAAATGGGACGCAAACTTCGCGATAGTTCCTTCTTGTTCAATGATAAGCCTGCGGTTGCCGTTGGGATTATTCGACAAGTGGGCGCGAATGTTCCTGATATCTCTAAAGGCGTGAGAGCCGCGATCGCAGAATTGCAAGCTCAATTTGATCAGCAAAAAGAAGGAATTCAGTTTGTCTACAACTACGATGAGAACGAATATGTCAGTCAAGCAATTCAATTCGTTCAAGAGAACTTAATTGCAGGGGCATTACTCGCAACGATCGTATTGCTCTTGTTCCTTGGCTCGATGCGAACGGTTGCTGTGATTGCGATTACGATTCCAATCACATCGGTAATGATCTTTATTGTGCTGTCGTTCTTAGGTCGATCGCTCAATATCATTAGTCTGGCTGGGATTGCATTTTCAACTGGGATGGTGGTTGATAACTCGATCGTAGTGATCGAAAACGTTTTTACCCACATGCAGCGTGGAAAAAGTGCCTTTCGAGCCGCGATCGACGGAACTCAAGAAGTTTGGGGCGCAATGCTCGGCTCCACCCTAACGAACGTGGTGGTCTTCATTCCGTTATTAATGGTCACAGGTGAAGCTGGACAGCTTTATGCAGACATGGCGATCACAATGTCTTGTTCTGCGGTGTTCTCATTGTTTGCTGCTATTACGCTCGTTCCAATGCTATCTGGATTGTTTCTGAAAGAATCAGAAGCAGTGCAAATGTTTGAAGGCGGGGAATATCGAGGTGGTAATTGGTTTGAACGCTCAGTTGCTAAAACCTCTGCTGTGTTCCGTCACTTTCAGGGCAAGTTAGAACAGTTTCTAGCTCGAACTGTTCGCTGGTCGATCGGTCGCTACAGAATGGGACGACGCTTGCTCGTTTTATCAATTCCAATTTCTCTATTGTTTCTCAGCATTGCGCTACTTCCTCCGGCAGACTACTTACCAGAGGGTAATCGCAATACGATTCAATGGCGCGTTGAACCCTTACCCGGTACAAGTATCACCGAAGCGATCGAGCAATCAAAACCAGTCCGTGAATTCGTTCGCGCTCAACCCGAAGTCGATCGTGTGATGTTTATCGATCGACCTGGAGCTTTAAGAGCCATTTCTGCCATTCTCAAGCCCGAATTTGCCACCACACGCGGACTAGCAGAAATGGTCAATCGCTTTCGAGCTGCTAGCAATAACTTTGCAGGCTATCGATTCATGGTTCCAGTCCGTCCTTCAATCTTCCGTGATCCAGGAAAGGAATTTGAAATCGACCTTGTGGGAACCGATTTGAATCAACTCGGACAACTCGATCGAGAAATTTCCGGCAAACTGCGCGGCTTAAACGGCATTCGGAATGTTCGATCGAACTTCGTCCTGGGCGCGGCTGAATTGCAAGTCATTCCAAACCGAGAACGACTCGCAGAAGTTGGACTTTCAGAATCCGAAATCGGCTCAATGGTCGAAACTGCACTAGGGGGACGACTTGCTTCTAATTTCATTGATGGCAAAGAAGAACTCGATGTTACAGTTGAGCTACAAAATACCTTCGTCCAAACCCCAGAGCAACTCCGCCAATTGCCCTTATTTGCAAAAGGTAGACAGCTTCAATTAGGTGATGTCGCAGAAGTGCGAGAAACCACCGGAGCCGATGTAATCAACCACACGGATTTAGAGCGATCGATTACACTCACTGCTTCCTTAACCGATACCGCCTCTCTAGGTGCGATCGTAGAGCGTGTGAATCAAGAAATTCTCACTCCCGCTCGAACAAATCTACCCGCAGGTTACCGACTTGAACTCGCTGGAACAGCGGATCAACTTGCAACGACCGTTTCGCAATTAACCGCAGCATTCGGCTTTGCAGTTCTGATCACTTATCTATTATTAGTTGCGCTTTATCGATCGTTCCTCTATCCGGTTGTGATTATGGCAACGATTCCGATGGGAATGAGTGGTGCATTATTGAGCTTAGTCCTAGTGAATCGAATTCCGGGGATGTCTGTTCCGTTAGATATGATCACCGCTTTAGGATTCGTGATTCTCACGGGAATCGTCGTGAATAACGCGATTTTATTAGTCGATCGATCTTTGCAGCTTCAACAAGAAGGCGAAGACTACGATTCCTCACTGTTGAGTGCCACTAAAGATCGATTAAGAGCGATTTTCATGTCCGCAGGCACGAGTGTTCTTGGAATGTTACCGCTTGCGGTGTTACCTGGGCAGGGTTCAGAACTGTATCAAGGCTTAGGAATCGTGTTAACCGGAGGACTCTCTTTCTCAACCATTCTCACACCAACGGTTGTTCCTGCCTTGATGGGACTGTTGCGCGATTTTTCAGGCAAGCGTCCTTTGCCTGTGAGCGAAACTGCGATCGAGCGATCGTGAATTTGCGAATTTTGAAGTATTCCTGTCAAAATTCGCGATCGGTGTGATACGATTAATCGCATTGCTTAAAAACGGGCAGATGTCGGGGCGTAGCGCAGCTTGGTAGCGCACTACTTTGGGGTAGTAGGGGTCGTGGGTTCAAATCCCGCCGCTCCGATTAGACGAAAGGGTTGAGGGCTGAGGCTTTCAGCCCTTTCTCTTTTTTAGCAGCATTACCCTTGCTGGTGCGTCACCTGGTACGAAGCTGGTACGCTTTCCACCGCTTTTGTGCGATAACTGGTAGGAATCTGGTCGGAAGATCAGCCCCCATACCTCGATTTCAGGTTCCTACCATGTCTTCACCTACGAACAATTACCAAAGCGAACCCCCCGAAGAAAAACCAGGACGACGATCGAGAGGTGAGCGTCGATGGCAGCGTGAACCCGAATGCAGTGTGAAAGTGGAACTCGACGACGATCGGCTCAGACTCAGATGGACATGGGCTAAATCACTTGGGGGCACTGGTAAGCGCTTCTCAATGACGCTCGGACTACCCGACACCCTAACAAATCGCAAACTTGCAGAATCGAAGGCAAAAGAAATCGAGTCGGATTTGTTCAATCGACATTTTGATCCCTCGCTAGAAAAATATAGAGGCAAGTCCACTCGCGGTAGTTCGACATTGAAGGTGGTGGATTTATTCGAGAAATACATCGATTACAAAACCAACGTCGAAAATGTCTATGAAGACACTTTGTTTAAGTATCGATCGCTGCACACGTATCTGAAGACTTATTTCAAGAATCAGTATGTGGTGTCAGTGACCGAAGATGCTGCCGCTAAATTTCGCGACTATCTAGCCGAACACATTCAGCCGATCACGTTACGAGAACGTATGGCAATGCTGAAAGCTGCTTGGGAGTGGGGGCGTGAAAAAAAGCTGGTTGTTGCAGAATCAAACCCCTGGAGCAAGGTTCACAAGAGCGTGAAGGTGAAACCGAGTCAGGGAGCGAAACCGTTTACGAAAGACGAAATCACCAGGATTATTCAGGCGTTCAGAACTCATCCTGATTATTCTTTCTATTCTGATTATGTTGAAACCTTGCTGTCGATCGGAACTCGGACGGGTGAACTCAACGCCTTGAAGTGGAAGCATCTTAATGAGGATTGTTCGATCGTCTGGATCGGTGAGAGTGTGACAGTTCGTGGCAAGCGAAAAGAAACCAAAGCTAACAATGCCGGATCGTTTCCGTTGCCTGCCCGGATTCAGCAGTTGCTACTACAACGCAGACCCGTAAATTTTGACCCAGAAGGCAGCGTGTTTCCGAGTCCCAGAGGAAAGAACATTAATCAAAAAGACTTTGCTCAACGGGCATGGAAGACGATTCTAGGACAGCTTGGAATTGAATACAGGCGACCTTATACATCAAGAAAAACTTTTGTCAGTCATTCGGTTTATTTGCATGGGCGCTCGATCGAAGAAACTGCACTCATAACTAGGCATGACCCCAAAACAGCAAAAAAATACTATCTCAATCAGGTGGGCGAAATAAAAATGTTTGACATTCTTGATCCAGAATCTTAATCAAGCAGATCGCTTGCGTGGTGCTTTCGATCTAGCTTTCTGATAGCTCTCGATCACCCGCAAATGAGCCGATGGATCATGAAGGTTGCGATACCAGTCTGCCAGTAACTCGCGATGGTACAAGATCTCAAATCCATTGTTCATCCAATGAATTCCCGCATGAAGGTCTTTACGATCATCTTTTGTCCACTTGTATAACGTTTGCCAGTGAACTCCTAATAACTTCGCTGCATCGTGTTTATCAATCCATTCCCCAGTTTGCCCAGGTTGGGGCATTAAATATTCGCTTTCGATACGATGTAGTAACGATTTGGTTTCTTGTAGAACTGCCATTGCCTGTTGCAGAATTTCGATCGGATCTGGTGACTGGTGCATTGTTAGTGCGTTTTGGTGCGTTTTTGTACCAGCCCAGATTGCCATAGAATTATCTGATTTTGATCAATTCTATTTCGACTGTGTTGAAGAAAGTGTTGGTTTTCTTCTGTACAAGTCCAATCAATAAAGTGTCTCTATAGACATCGCTAATCGAATTACACTATGTTTCCTTTTTGGTTGCGATGCCGTGATCATGGCAAAACACGCACTTGCAATCGAACAATTGATCACGAAAATCCCCAGCACTGAGTCTTGCACCGGGGAAATAACAGTTGACGAAGGGAAAAACTAAGCAGCTACACGACGACCACGCTGCATGAGTTCATATTCTTCCAGCAGGTACGTTAGATGAGGATACAGTGCCAAGAAGATTCTGCGGTCGTTAAGACCGACCAAATTCGAGATGTAAGCGTTGACGCGCAGAATTACATCGAGCGGCTTTCTTGAGGCGATTTTGTAGATTTGGAAGAGTTCGGGATTGAGGATGATTTCGTGGAGAGATTCGTCGGTGAGATAGTTGCGCTTCTCTTGGTTCGCTTGCCGTGTGATCGCTCTGAGGTTGATTGAATTGTTGAGTACGACTACTTCATCGATATCACTACGATTGCACCAGTCCATCGGAACAATGTGATCGACTTCATGAGCAATTTTGGTTTCTCTGGCTAAACGATCACGATCGTCTAGAACTTGGCGGATTCCAGCGATGTCAATTCTCCCATCGACTTTGAGATCGTCAACGCTGAATTCACAACGTTTTTTAACAAACGAACATGGAGCATCTGTATATTTGTCTGACCAAACTTTTCGTTCGTGACAAGCGGGACATCCTCTCGATTTGCGATTTTTGACGGTGTTCAATTCAGCGTTCCATTCAAATCCACACTCCTCCATTAAACACAAAAAGTTGAGTCTTCCTTTTGTCCCCAACTTCCGCATCTCTTCTGGACTATGAAGAATTTGAACATTCCTTTCTAACAAAAACATCTCCTTTATTTTTGTATATTTTTCGAGCGGAAGTTTATTACGTTCTCCTATTTCCTTCGATGAACACCGACGACAACCTCTGCCTTTTGCTTTGGTTATAGCGACTAAAGAAGTCTGCCATCGATAATTACAATCTTCGACTAAACATTGAAACCACATTTTTGCTTGTGTACCAATTTTGTACATTTCTTCAGATGTGTGAAGAACTTCTACTTTATTTTCAGTTGACAACTTTCGTTTGATTTCACTATGTTTCTCTACAGAAAATTTACTACCTGCAATCACTTTTAGACGACCACACTTCGGACAACCAACAGGCTTCTTACCGTAAATTAATTCGCCTAAAGAGTTCTTCCACTCATGGTTACATGATTCAATCGCGCAACGAAGATTCATCATGTTAACCATTCCGATTTCGCGCATTTCTTCAGGGGTGTGAAGAACTTCAATTCTCCTTTCATTGAAAACGTACTCTTTGATTTCAGTATGTCGTTCAACAGGTAGTTTGCATCTTTCACTTGTTCTACGGTTTGCACAATCGGGACATCCAGTTCCTTTGGGCATTTTGACTAACCCTAGTGCAGTATTCCATTCAAATCCACATCCCAAAATTAGACATCTGAAACGCATCTTTCCTTGTGTTCCGATTTCGCGCATTTCTTCAGGGGTGTGAAGAACTTCAATCGCTCTTTCTTTAAGCAAGTACTTCTTGATTTCTCCATACTTTTCAACAGAAAGTTTCCGTTTATCTGCTTTCCGCTTTTTCCAATCAGAATAAACAACTTTTTTTTCAACAAGCAATTCCCCAACACTCAAATCAGTGATTCCGTTAGTGATGTGATTTAGTCCGTTTCCGCATTGCTCAAAACACATAATCGTTACTCCTTTTCTGTCTACAACTGTTGTATTTGTTGACGAAGAAAAGGTTTGTGTAGTTCCGTTTTATACTCAAATTCCAAATACTTTTCCGTGTCTTCATGCAATACATAAAGTATGTACAGACATCGAGTAAAAGTGATTGAAATTGTTAGCGTTTGTATTGACCAAATTGAATACACGGCATCACTAAAACTACAAGGTCTCACCCCTGAGAAGACAATCTAGACGCTAATACACACTGGTTTTAGGGGAATTTTCGATGGCATCGATTAATTTAGGCGAAGTTCTATTTAGCGCGAAGATAGATTACTCGCAAATCGACAAAGACCTTAAGCGGATCGAGAACAAAATCAAGTCTAGACCGCTTGTATATGGAGTGACGGTCGATACGAAGTCTTTCCTCAAGCAGTTAGACCAAACTGAACGAGCGTTTGAAAAGGCAGGTCAGCGTCATGCTACCGCATACAACCGGGGGTTCGCGTCCAGACTTGGCATTGCAGACGCGATCATGAAGAAGCTGGACTCGATCAACAAACGTGCTGAGTCTGTTGGTACTAGATCGGGTCGCAGCTACAGCACTGCATTCAATCGTGCAGCCGCAGTCGCACCCCAAATCAATACATCTGGAAGTGCTGCTGCTGGAAGTGCTGCTGGACGTGTGTTTGGATCTAACTTCGCAGGTTCAGCACAATCAAGTGTTGGTACAGGTTCTCGTAGCATTTTTGGCGGTCTTGCAAACGGTTCACTTGGGATTGCAAGATCAATCGGTTCGACATTCGGAAATACATTTCTCAGCGTAGGACGTGCCGTAGTCGGAACCGGAACCAGCATCTTTTCTGCTCTGATCGGTAGTGCAACGAGCATTGGGACAACCCTTGGCAGGGGTATCACATCAGGCGTAGCAGGTGCAATCTCAGTTGGTGGTGGAATTATCTCGAATGCGTTCACAGGCATTGTAGCGGGTGTTTCAAGCAGCATTACATCAGCGATCGGATCAGGGATTCGAGACAGTCTCGACTTCATCAAAGATAGCTACATCGGAATTTTGAAAGCAGGATTTCGAGAAGCTTTTTCCGACGCAAAAAAATCGGCAGAGTTAGATTTAATCTCTGCCCAAAGTGGTCGTCTAGCGTATGAAAATATTGCTGCCAGCCAGAGATCAGGTTTATCCCCAGAACAATTTCAACGTGACTTCAAAGCTTCCGCCCTTGCTGCTGGGTCAGACCCAGGTTTGGAGTTGTCAAATAGACAGGCTTTATTAATTGGATCTCAGTTAGCGCGACAGGGGTTCGGAAAATTATCGGCATCTTCGATCACGCCAATCGGTCGTCTTTCTTCGGTACTCGGTGAAGACCCCGGTAAAACAGCAGAACTTGTTGGGTCTAGTGCCGCTCCGTTCAATCTGAAAACCCAAGCTGACATGAATCGCTTTGTGAATCAGATAAGTGTGGCTGCAACAGTAACCCGTTCAACAATTCAGGATATTAATACTTCGCTGAAGTATTATCGTGAAAATGTTAGCGGTACAGAAGGCTCAGACACAGTGCTACGACTGCTTTCCAGGCTCGGCGCTGTGGGAATTACGGGATCTTCGGGTTCAATCGTAGCTGGACAGATCTCACAGCGCAAAGTAGCGATCGGGAATGTAGTTGGTGTGGGGACAAATCAACTTGCAAATCTCAACACCAGCGAATCGATCGACGTTTTACTCAGTGCATACAAAAAACGCTTGAGCGAGTTGGGTGAAGGTACAGTAGACGCGCTCAATTTTACGAACGCTTTTAAGAAAGCAACCGGAGAAAGAGGCGCGGCAATTCTTAAGCTTTTGTCAGAGGATGATGCAAGTCGAGAAAGAATCAACCAGCGATTCGACAAGATTGCTAAAGGTCAAGATGATCTAAAATCACAAGCTGATGCGTTGGTAAAACGTGCATCGAAACAGTTCGACGTGCTTGCCAGCAGCGTCGAGACGTTGCAATCCGGGCGTATTGGCGAATCCAGCTTGAATGTGTTTGCGGGGTTTGCTCGAATGGCAACCACAGCGATCGGTGAGATTATCAAAATCCGAGATTGGGAACCTCTGATTAAAGCGGGTGAGAAATTCTACTCACTGATTTTGAAGATTACAGATAACGCGAAACCATTTCAACCGATCGCTTCGTTCGTCGCAGGAGTGATTCGAGACATCACCGGAACAGTGAACGAATTAACGCGCCAACTTGGAACAGAACGTGGCGTTAGTGCGCTCGTGAACCGTATCGTAGGCGGATTAGAGATTGGATATTCTTTTGTTAAAGGAATAACTCGCGCATTGCTGACATTGGTTGGGGGTGAGTCAACGATCAACGATTTCTTTGACCCGAAGTTAGCCGAAGATTTTAGAAAGTCAGCGGTTCAGATTGGAAAGACGATCGAGAACAACATCGTCAAAGGTGCGAGTTTCTTGCGTGACATTTTCGCGTCGGTTCCAAAAATCTTGCAGACATGGGTTCCAGTGCTATCAGGCATCACAAAGTTAGTCGGTGGAATTGGTAATTTCTTTAGGGGTACAAACGATCGCGTTCGGACATTACCCGAAAATTTACCAAAATTCAACTACACGAATTCAACAGGTGGCGCAGAAATTCCACCCGGATTTCTTGATCAACGCGGAACAGGTTTAGATGTCGTCACAGATCGTCTTGGAAGACCACCCGAACAAACAAGCGGTGACTTTATCAGGCAAAAGTTTGATGAAGCGTACAAGCTTGGATTTTGGGGATTAATCGACAAGCTAGTAGCTGCTCTCGAACCGCTTACCAATGCTTTACAACCGTTATTTCAAAGCATTGTTGACTTTGGCGCACAAACGCTTCCTCCGCTACTGAAATCGTTGCCTGATTTGATTCGGGGTGGTGCGGCGATCGGTCGTATCGTGGTGGACGGTGCAACGCTAATCGCAAAAGTTGTTGTACCTCTCGCTGAGTATCTGTTACCTAAAGTTGTGCCCCTACTAGAAAGTGTTGCTAACCAATTCGGAAAGCTTGTCTCAGGATTTGGATTCGGAATTGTAGATGATCCAAAATCCACGAACACCACAATCTTTGGTGAACTTGGATTAGGAACTGATACTCAGCAGCAAGTCAATTTGACATTCGGTGGCATCAGAAATGCGTTTTCGGATTTCACGACATTTCTTGCTGCGTCCAACACTGGACTTCAAGGTGATCTTTCCAAAATTCAAGCGAACTTGACTAGCTTTTTTGGTGACATTCAGCGTACCGGAAACGTATTCACTCAATGGTTCCAAAACCTCAAGTCTCAGAACGTCTTCACTGGCTTTACCGAAGGTTTTAGAAGCACCGATACGAATACAAACAACAGCAAAATTGCAACCGTCGCGAACAAATCTCTAAACACCGGACTTGCAGATATTTTTCTAAAAGGCAATGTGGAAGCTTCAGGTCTAGCCGAATCGATCGGTCGTGCTGTTTCCACCCTGAGTCCTGATTTACTTGTCACCGCTGGTAAATTTGCTCAGATTGGGGGTGCAATCTTTCGATCTCTTCTCAGCACGTCTCGGATCATCGTTGACGTTCTCACACCCGCACTCAAATTTTTGTTGCCTTTTGTCAACGCTGGGTTGGACTTAATTGCGAACATTCTCGGTGGAATTGCGAACGTTAACGCCTATGTCGCGGACAAGATTCACATCGTTAGTGAAGCCTTCACAGTTGGTTTGAAACCTATTCTTGATCAGATGTCGATCAATTTACCGAATATGTTTTCTGGTTTATTCGGTGGATTAATCAAGTTTGTAACTGACGATGCTCCCAAACAAATTGGTGGGTTCTTCACATGGTTTCTCGAAGGTTACAACAATATGTGGAATTCGGCAGGTACTATTTTGTCGAATTTTTGGAACGGGTTTACCACCACTTTAACGAATGTTGGAACATCAATTTGGAAAGGAATTACAGGTGCGTTCAGTTCGATCGGAAACTGGCTGTTCGGTGGCGCAGCTTCAGCAGCAGAAGTCCCGGCATTACAAGCAGGACAAACAGCAGGAAGCTCACTTGCAACCGGAGTAGAGACAGGTGCAAGCAACGCTGGCGGTTCGTGGATGCAACAGATGACCGACAGCTTTTTCACGAGCATCCAGTCGATCGGCGGTTATTTCACCGGAATGTTTGCGGGTGTGCGAAACGCGATTGCGTGGATCGCAAATCAGTCCATTCCGTTCTTGCAGACTGCATGGAAAGCTTACTACGAAGCTATCTCAGGATTTTGGACAGGGGTGTTCAACGGAATTAGATCAGGTATCGGTTGGCTTGTCTCGAACTCATTACCGTTCCTCCAGAAAGCTGCAACCGGAATGCTGAGTATTGCCCGACAATAGTATTGGCACAACCGACAATTGCATTGCCCATTCCAAACTTTCAAAGTGAGAGATCAGCTTCTCATTTGCAAACCGGATCAGATCGAAGCAATCAATACAACAAATCTGATC
>JADEXW010000508.1 GCA_015206935.1 Pseudanabaenaceae cyanobacterium LEGE 13415
GCTTAGAATGATCGTCTCAGCATCTGTATCTAGCTGAGATCGAATTAACTCTGGTTCATCGGGAACGATCGCATAATGCGCGATCGTATGTCCCGATTGTTCTAGCAGTTGTTGGATCAATTGACCGCTACGATCGGTGTCTCTTGTGCGTGTGTCGCTGATGGTAATGACAGCACAAGAAACGGAAATTTGTCGATCGTCTGGATGCGGTTGCATTAGGACTTTGTAAATCCAAGACCGTTTGATTCTGCGTATCGATCCATAAATCGCATGAAGCGATCCCAATCTTCGACGGATTTCATAATATATAAGGCTTCGAGTGCCGCAGGTTGACCGTTGATAAATTTGGCTTTGACTTCGCGGGTGAGGATTTCGCCTTCCTCATCGATCATGTACATTCCAGTGATGCTATCGGTGTTTTCTGCTTCTAATGCTTTCGGTTTATCAAAAATGAAAGTCGCGGTTCCGTTGCTGCCGTCTTTTGAGCGAGTCAGACGAACATCGGGAATGATTTCTTCGGTAATGCCTCTTGAAAATTGGATTTCAGCCATGATGTACGATCGATGAGTGTTTTGGATTCAATCTATTCTCCCATCTTTGCGGAACTTAACAATAGATTCAGGATTTCGATTTGAGTTTGAGCCACGATCGAATCTCTTTTAAGACCCAAGCTTGCTCGAAATCGGTGAGTTCTTCGCCAAATTGATGCAATCGATATCCGGTTCGATAAGGTCCTGAAGTAATCGTGATCAGTCCACTCGAATCGCGCCGAACCTCCCGAATATCGCGCGTAATCCCCGTCATCCGGTTGCTCATTGTATTGAATCGCTGTGTTTCAACTACAAATTCTCGTCGATCGAACTTTACATAAGTCCGCTGAAATTTGGGATTGATGAACATGAAAAAGACGATTAATCCCAAAATGAGAATCCAGCTTGCAGAACTTAACGCACCTGCAATCAGCATGAGTAAAAACATTGGAACCGCAAACATGAGAACGGGTAACGCGACTCCCGCCATGATCAGTCTTAAAAGCTCAGAGCGAGAATCATCTTCCTGAGCATTTTTAGGAATGATGATTTCCAAGCGTTTCTTCGATCGTACTAATTGAACTCTCGTATTTTTCGGACGCTCGATCGGGGCAGCGGCGATCGGAGTTCCGAACTGCAATTGTTCCAGCGCTTGAGCCGCAGACTGAAACCGCTGTTCTAAATCAGGATGAGTTAACTGATCAATCCAATCTGCTAACACTGGAGAGACGGTTGCAAGATTACGCCATTGAATTCTTAATTGTCGCTGGGGTAAATCTGCTGGACACGCTCCCGTTAATAAATGAATTAATGATGCGCCTAACGCATAAAGATCAGAACTTGGAACCGCTCGACCGCCAAACTGTTCGATCGGTGTATAGCCATAAGTTCCAACCACAGTGAATGTCGTTCCTTCAACACTGGGACGATCTTGAACGGCTCCAAAATCAACTAAATAAATTTGCTGATCAGATCCAAGAATGAGATTACTGGGTTTAATATCGCGATGAAGCACAACGGGATTGAGACTATGCAGATCGCGCAGAATGGTGAGAACTTCGATCGCAATTTTTCGGACTTCGGTTTCTGAAAATCGCTTACCGTCCTGAATTAATTGTTTCAGCGAAGTTCCAGGAATATAGTCTTGAACTAAGCCAAACCAAAGAATGCGATCGTCGATCGAGAACGAATCCCGACACTTTGGAATCCGCAAATGATCGAGCTGTCGTAAAATCTGTGACTCCCGCTCGAACAGTTTAAGATCATCCCATTGTGACTGTTCACCAAACGCTAAGAGCTTCAAAACTACAGATTCAGAGTTTGCAGAAAGATCCACTGCAAGCCAAGTTTGTCGCCCAGCTCCGTGACCTAATTTTTCTTTAAGTTGATAGCGATCGTACAGTACTTCACCCGCACTCAGCATCGATCTCAGGCTCCCTAATCGGCTTATAGCGACTATCTTCGCTCCCGATCATAGCGATTCCGTCTTTTCTTTCGCTCGATTGTTAAGCGACATTCTTCAATCGCTGTTGTCGCCAGAACAATCCAAACCAAGCAAACAACATCATTGTGAACCCGATCGCGCAAACTCCGTTCCACTGTGCCCGATTCCAAGCCGTTGTTCCCAAATACGATCCCAATGCGCCGCCCACAAAGTAAAGCGTGATGTACAACGCATTCAACCGACTATGAAATTCAGCAGGTAAACGATAGATAGTCGCTTGATTAGAAATCTGCGTGGTTTGCACTCCCAAATCCAAGAGAATCACACCGAAAATCAATCCTAGTAATTGTTCGCCAAACAGCCAGAATACTAAAAACGATGCGGTTGTGATTAAAATTCCTAATCGAACTGTGAAACTTGGGCTACGACGATCAGCAATTTTTCCCACGATCGGCGCGACTAATGCTCCCACGACTCCGATCAATCCAAACAACCCTGCAATATCACTGCCATACTGATACGGCGGTTGAGCAACAAAAAACACCAACGTACTCCAGAACACACTAAAGGCTCCAAATGACATCGCTCCAATCCAAGACGACGCTTGCAATGCAGGTTCTTGCTTCAGCAGTTCAACCATTGATTGCAACAATGCAGGATACGCCATTCTCAAACCAGATTGATAACGCGGCAACTGTTTAGAAAGCACGATCGCAAGCAATATCATCACGCCACTTCCAATCCAATACATTGCGTGCCATCCTAATTGCTGTCCAATCAATCCACTCACAGTTCGTGCTACCAAAATACCGATAAACAATCCGCTCATCACCATTCCGACCACTTTCCCGCGTTGAGCAGGTTCGCACAATTGAGCCGCAAATGGTACAAGAATCTGAGCCGAAACCGCACTCACTCCGATCGCAAAACTCGCCACACTCATCCAAACTAAATTCGTCGCCATTGCTGCCATCAACAACGCGATCGCGCTACAGATCGTCATCGTCACGATCAATCTTCGTCGCTCTAATCGATCGCCCAACGGCACGATTAATAAAACTCCGATCGCATATCCCACTTGCGTCAACATCGGAATTGCACCGACATCAGCGGCAGACACTCCAAACTGATGAGCAATTTTGGCTAAAAGTGGCTGATTGTAGTACAGATTCGCGACCGATGCCCCCGACGCGATCGCCATCATCCAAACGAACGAAACCCGCATAATTCTGCATATCCAAACGATGTTGAGCGTTATATCATAATTGCATCGATTTCGCCTGTGTCGATCGTGTGAAAAATCGATGAACCATCCTGGAGAATTGCAGTCAAGCTGTAAAGAATCAGGGGATAGATCAAAAAACTCGTTTGAGTCGAATCTATCCCCGTTACACTTATTTGTGTCCCGAACCCCTATGTTTTGCTGAGGAGAATGCGATCATGGCTCACGCGCCGATGACAATTACAACAATTAACCCGATTCAGTTTGGTACGGATGGCTGGCGCGGCGTGATCGCTGCTGATTTCACCTTCGATCGAGTGATGCAAGTTGCCCCGATTGCGGCTCAAGTTCTATCGGAAGTATACGGCGCAGAAACCGGAAGCAATACCGTGATCGTGGGCTACGATCGCCGTTTCTTATCTGAAGAGTTCGCCCGGACTGCCGCAGAATCAATCCGCAAAATCGGCTTTGATATTCTGTTTTCTGAAGGTTTTGCCCCGACTCCCGCGTTTAGTTGGGCAGCGAAAAAATTGAATGCGTTAGGCGCGATCGTGATTACGGCAAGCCACAATCCGGGCAACTATTCAGGCTTGAAAGTCAAAAGCGCTCACGGGGGATCAGTTCCGCCCGAAGTCACGAAAAAGATCGAGGCATTGCTCGCAAAGAACGAACCTGCACCAGAAAAAACACCCGGAACATTCACCACATTCGATCCCTGGGAAAGTTACTGCGAAGGACTCCGATCGCTGGTTGATACCACGGCAATCAAAAGCGCGATCGAGCAAGGAAAAGTTACTGTCTTCGCAGATGTGATGCACGGAGCAGCGGCGACTGGATTATCGAGATTGCTTGGTGTTGAAATTCACGAATTGAACAGCGATCGTGATCCTTTGTTTGAAGGTGGCGCACCCGAACCGTTACCGAAGTATCTCCCCAAGATTCTCCAGACGATTCAAAACTTTGACGGCAACAGTTTAGCGGTTGGTTTAGTCTTTGATGGGGATGCCGATCGAGTCGGTGCGGTCGATGCAAAAGGCAATTTTCTCAGTTCGCAAATTCTGATACCGAT
>JADEXW010000509.1 GCA_015206935.1 Pseudanabaenaceae cyanobacterium LEGE 13415
AACTTCTACTGCTATAGAATTCGGTGGGCATTTTCGATTCGCGCAGGAGATTTAGTTTTGTCCCAACCTATGCCGCCAAGTTTTGAGCGACAAAATCCCAGTTCACCAAGTTGTCCAAGTAGTTCTTGATGAATGCCGGACGAGCATTTTGGAAATCCAAATAATAAGCGTGTTCCCAAACATCCAGCGTTAACAATGGTTTTTGACCATGAACCAGCGGATTTTCTGCATTCGGAGTCTTTGTCACCTTCAGCGTCCCGCCATCATCCACGAGCCATGCCCAACCACTCCCAAACTGAGTCGCTGCCGCATTGCTGAACTCTTCTTTGAACTTGTCAAAGCTACCGAAAGCCGCATCAATCTTCGCTGCCAATTCTCCGGTTGGAGCGCCACCACCACCCGCTTTGAGCGAATTCCAGAAGAAAGTATGATTCCAAACTTGAGCCGCATTGTTGAAAACGCCAGTCTTCGACGCATCGCCATACGACTGTTTAATCACCTCTTCCAATGCCATATTTTCCATCTCAGTGCCTTCCACCAGCTTATTTAAGTTGGTGACATACGCAGCGTGATGTTTACCATAGTGATAATCAAACGTTTCCGCCTTCATGCCATACGGCTCAAGGGCATCTTTCGCAAAGGGTAAAGGCGCTTGTGTGAATGCCATGTGTTCAATCCTCTCTAGTGTTTGTCTGCAAGTTGAGCGCAGGCAGAAACATAACTTAACCGTGAAAATTCTATCTCAAAAGGGTGAGGTGCATTCACGCAAACGAAGAACCCAACAAAAAACCCCCATCCACTAGGCATGGACGGAGGCGATAAATCAGGGTGCATCTACCACTCCCTTCTCCTGGAAATCACACTGGTACTCCGGATACTCTGAGTGGGAATACTTAAAGCTATGACAAAGTTTTCTTGAATTTTACGTAACCTTTGAGTGAAGAATGCGTCTACTACTGGAGGAAATTACGTCTGAAATCATAGCCTTGAGTCGGTTTCATCTCGTCGATCGAGGCGAAAATTTGTAATGCTTATAGACGGATAATCGATCGTAGTTTTTCCCTGACCGAGACGGATCGGCAGCGGTAATAGAAAAAAGTTGGGATCGATGTCCGTGGGGAGTGCAGCGAGTCAGGTTTTTGGAGGGTGTTCCGTGGATCAAGAGTTCTTTATTTCTGTCACGCCTGTCCGTGGTGATGAATATTGGGTGAGAACAGAGCGTGTCTCGCCGGGGGTTCCTTTGGCGGAAGAACTTGTCACCTGGCATGTCGATGAGTGGCTGGAACAAGCGCGTCAATTAATGCACGATCCGCTGCTCGGAATTTTGCGCGGCAGAATGCGATCGCTCGGTTCTTCCACGGCGGGAAGTGATGCGCTGTCTCCGAACTTGGCGGAATTGGGACAGAAACTCTACAATGCGCTGTTCCAAGGCACGATTCGGGATAGCTGGATGACGGCGCAAGGAATTGCTCAAAATCGACGGGAAGGATTACGGTTGCGCTTGGGATTAAAAGGCGATCGTTTACCGCGTTTACCTTGGGAAGTGCTGTATGCAGGTGCGAGACCGTTAGCGACCGGAACCGATGTCGTATTCTCGCGCTATCAAGCGAATTTTGCGCCAATGGGGACGATTTTGCAGCCTCACCGACCTACGATCGAGCTTGATCCATCCCAGCCGTTGAGGATTTTAATGGTATTGGCTGCCCCCACGGATCAGGAAGTTTTGGAACTGAGACGGGAAGCGCATCATTTGCGCGATGAATTGCTGAGAGATGGACAGTCTGACGGCAAGATTGATTTGACGATTCTGGATCAACCGGGACGAGAGCAACTCACTCAGGAATTAGAGCAAGGGCATTATCAAGTCTTGCACTATGCGGGACACAGCAATTTAGGCATGTCTGGCGGTGACTTGTATTTAGTCAGCGATCGTACCGGATTAACTGAAGTTCTCAGCGGTGATGATCTCGCTGGATTGCTTGTGAATAACGGCGTGAGAATGGCAGTGTTTAATTCTTGCCGAGGAGTTTATACTGCGACCGCTGATCCAGCCAATGAAACCGAATCGAGCAATCTTACCGATGCCCTTCTGAAGCGAGGAATTCCTGCCGTGTTAGCGATGGCGGAACGAATTCCGGATGATGTGGCGTTGACTCTCAGCCGATTGTTCTACCGTAATTTGAAGCAGCGATATCCGATCGATTTAAGTCTGAGTCGCGCCCGTCAAGGCTTATTGTCTTCCTACGGCTCGAATCAACTGTATTGGGCATTGCCGATTCTCTATTTGCATCCTGATTTTGATGGCTATCTTCAGCCAACCGCACCTCCGGATTCGTCTTACTCAATTCAAGAATCTCAGCTTGCACTGACCAATTTCGCGATCGATCCAGACGTAATCACGGATGATCCTCTGAGTCTTGATGAAGCTGAAGCGCTGTTCCCCGACCTGGAATTTGAAGATCCAGAAGACAGCGATCGACAAACCGTTCTTCAAATGCTTCAAGAGCTTCATGACACTGAAGACAATCCGTTCTCGAAAGCGAAACCAGAAGTCGGACAACTCTTTGAGCCAATTACCGCCAATACGGATGAAACTCAGCTTCAAACCGCTGAAGATTGCTTGATGTTGGGAAGATTACGATCGCAAAACCAAGATTACACCGGAGCGATCGTGGCATATAGTCGCGCAATCGAGCTTGCTCCGCATTGTGCTGAAGCCTTTAGTGAAATGGGAAGCGCTTTAGAACATTTAGGCAGTCCGACCGAAGCGATCGTGGCGTACAAGATGGCTTTGCAGTATGAACCGAGTCTCAGTCAAGCCAGTCGTAATCTTCATCGCCTAGAAACTGCTCACAATCTTGCCCCTACCCAGAATTCGGTTCAACCTCAGCAACCTGCGATCGCACCAAATTTGCATGTCGAAGAAGTGAGACTCGAAGAACCTGTGACCAATCGTATTTTTGGCGATCGTACCCAAGCCACTTCACCCCGTCGTCCGCGTCGTCCTTGGCTCGCAGCGGGAATTTTAGGAACCGCGATCGCAGCCGTTCTAGGAATTTGGGGCTTCTCGACTTGGAAAGCTTCGACCACGCCTTCTCCGAACGATCTGGTCGATACGATTAGTCAAATCAATTCCGCACCTGGAATCAATCCCAGTCGATCGGCTAGTTTAGTTGCGACTGCCACCACGAGTTTCTCTCAAGGTGATCTGCGGGTTGGACAAAGCGCGATCGAAGACCTGCTGAAAAACGGGCAAGTCGTGGAAGCAGACAGCGCTTTTCAAAGTGTTCCTCCTGATAAGCTCGACAATCCGACGGTCAGCTTTTTGCGGGGTCGGATTGCATGGCAAGCGGTTCAGAAAAGGCAGCTTAGTTATCGACCCGAAGATGCTCAACGCTATTTTGAAACTGCTCTGAGAGGCAATCGGAACGCTGAAACTTTGAACGCTTTGGGATTTGTTTACTACGCTCAAGGCAACCCCGATCGAGCGGGTCGCACTTGGATCGAGGCTGCAAAATTGGCTAAAAGTGCGAACGCGAAACAAGACGAACTCACCGCGCAAGCTGGACTCGCTCTAGTTGCGAACAAAACCGCACAGTCCGAGAAAGGTAACACTCGAAATCAACTGAGACAGCAAGCGGTGGCATTACGCGATCGAATCTTACGAGAATCACCGAAGCAGTTTCAGGTAAATGCGTTGAGTCAAAATTGGCTATGGGGTGAAAGCGCAATCAAAGATTGGAGAGCATTACTCGCTGTCAAGTAATGCTGCAAAATCACAGTTGCCAAAATCCAATAGAGTAGAATCGAGTCATTGAGTTGCACGGTCTGAATTTATGAATTCTGATACTGTTGTTCGCATCTTACAAAAAAGCTTTCGCGTGACGCTCGGAGCGACTGCCTCACTGGTTGAAATTCTCCAAGATCCTCAGAAGCGAGAAGCGAATTTGCACAAAATCAAAGTTGAACTCGATCAACTCACGCGCGAATGGGCGGAAAAAGGTGAAGTGACTGAGCAAGAAGCCCGGAGCTATGTTGATCAGTTCGTGGCTCAACGTCGCGGTGAGATGAATTCTGCTACGACGGTCACAACAACGGCAACCCCAGTTCAAACGCCTTCTCCAGAGGTTCAGCTTGAATTGCAAGAGCTAACGGCGCAATTGGCAGCAATCCGGGCAGAGGTTGAACGCTTAAGATCTGAAGAAAATAAATCGTGAGATGTGTCGGCATTGATTTAGGCTGGAGTACCAATC
>JADEXW010000510.1 GCA_015206935.1 Pseudanabaenaceae cyanobacterium LEGE 13415
GTTCTTATTCGGCTCGGTGTTAGTTCCAGACCCAAATGCGACTCCCGGTCCGATTTTAGTTGGGCGATGGATTGCGCGTGCAGTTACGCCTCCATATGTTCCTGTAGCAGGCGATCGATTGATTCCTGAAAATCTAAACTTAGGGTATATCTTTGCGTTTCGAGCATTACCGTTAGTGATCTTTTTCTCAGCGTTAATGTCATTGCTGTATTACTTAGGTGTGATTCAACCGATCGTAAAATTTTTTGCCAAGATCTTTCGTCGATCGATGAATCTTAGCGGTGCAGAAGCATTAAGCGGCTCGATGAATATCTTTGTTGGAATCGAATCTGCGTTAGTGGTGCGACCGTATCTTGCTAGCATGACCCGAAGCGAACTCTGTGCAATTCTCACTTGCTGTTATGGAAGTATTGCTTCTACCGTTCTTGCGCTTTATGCTCAAGCATTACGCCCAACATTTCCAAACATTACTGGGCATTTAGTTTCCGCTTCAATTATGGCGATTCCTGCCTGTTTTGTCATTTCTAAATTATTAGTACCTGAAACGGAAGTTCCGAAAACATTAGGAGCATTGCCCGAAGACGATCCAGAAAACGTTGCCTCTGGCACAGGCGAGCCTGCTCGTATGACCGAAGAACGCCCATCTGGTGCAATGGAAAGCGTGATTTTGGGTGCGATGGACGGAGTGAAATTAGCCATTGCGATCGCGGCTCTTTTAATTGCAGTTCTGGGACTGATTGCGCTCGTCAATCTCTTCTTTGCGAACTTGGCTGGACTTGCAGTCAGTAACAATTTATTCGTGCGCCGAATTGGATTAATTTTCCAAGTGATTACGCTGCAAAACATTGTCGGTGCGCTGTTTCTACCGTTAACGTTTCTGACTGGTGTTTCCGCGAACTGGAATGAGATTTGGCAATCTTCGGTCTTAATCGGGCGGCGACTACTTGAAACAGAAGTGCCCGTGTATCAACAATTAGGCACATTATCGAGTCAGGGAGCAATTAGCGATCGGGCTTTACTCATTATTAGTTACTGCCTTTGTGGATTCGCTCACTTGCCCTCAGTTGGGATCTTTGTCGGCGGTTTTTCAGCCTTGATTCCCTCACGTCGAAACGATTTGGCAAGTTTAGGCTGGAAAGCACTCTGGGCAGCGACTCTAGCCACTTTAATGATCGGATGTGTGGCTGGAGTCTTTTATTTTGGTAATCCATCGGTTTTGAGAGGGTAGAACGATGAAACGCAAATGGCTGATTGGATGGTTTGCGCTGGCAATGGTTTTATTTACAGCGGTTTCCAGCATTGCTCAGAGTCCCTCACCTTCTCCGACTGGGGCAATTGGCGTTCCAGTTGCTCCAATTCCCGTCGATCCGTCCTTACCTACGAATCGTCCTCCCCTTCCGACCGCTTCCCCGTCTCCCTCTCCAACCGCTTCTCCAACGGCTTCCCCAACTACCCCGCCTCTCATTCCAGTTACGCCTACGGCTCCTGCTCCATTGCCTGCGGCTCCCACGGCTCCTCCCCTTCCCGTGAGCGGCGACTATCAAGATCCGAATAATCGCTTTATCGTTGGGATTCTTCAGGGTTACAAAGTGAGTCCACTGGCTGGAACCGTTTTGATCGAAGCTCCAGACGGCAATTTAGCTTACAGTGTCTTAGCTCAACCGCAAACCCAGCTTGGAATTACGGGCGGTGTTGTGCCAAATGAAGCACTCGTGACAGCCGCCCAGAATGCGTTTCGACAAGGGGAAGGATTTCAGACCGGAGAAGTTCGATCGATCCCCGGTGGCGTTCAGATCGATTGGACTGGCAATTTAACGATCGGTGGTAACACTCAACCCGTCGGCGGTGTAATTCTAGCTCGACAGGCGAATAATAGTATCTTGCTCGTCTTGGTTGCAGCGACGAATGCGGGAGGCGATCGCGTTTTGGGTGCGGCTTCAGCAATCTCGAACAGTTTACGGGCAAGTTAAATCTTTCCAAATTCGGAGAAATCCTGCGCCGCAATTCTTAAAATAGAAGAGTGTCATCTTAAAGATTTGTATCAAACGAGGAGGAGCGAAATGACTCCTGCGGTTTTAATTGAAAAACTACAGAAGCGTTATGGATCGGTAGAAGCTGTTAAAGAGGTGTCGCTGGAAGTTCAACCGGGCGAAATCTTTGGGCTTTTAGGTCCGAATGGAGCAGGCAAAACAACGACGTTGCGCTGTCTGTGTACTTTAACTGAACCGGATTCGGGCAAGATCGAAGTTTCGGGAATTAGCGCGATCGACAATCCCCGCGCTGTCCGTCAACGATTGGGCTATGTCGCTCAAGAAGTCGCGATCGATAAAGTTCTCACCGGACGCGAATTGCTCGAACTCCAAGCCGCACTTTATCACCTACCGAAAGCGTCGATTAAATCTCGAATCGCTGAAACTCTGAAGTTGCTTGGTCTCGATGAATGGGCAGATAAAAAGAGCGGCACGTATTCGGGTGGCTTGAAAAAACGATTAGATCTGGCTGCGGGATTGCTTCATCAACCTGATGTTTTAGTTCTAGATGAACCGACCGTTGGACTTGATATCGAAAGTCGTGTTGCCGTCTGGAATTTTTTGCGTCAACTGCGCGAACAAGGGACGACGGTTTTAATCACTAGTCATTATTTAGAAGAAATTGATGCGCTTGCCGATCGAGTCGCGATTATCGATCGGGGCACTGTGATCTCTTCAGGAACGCCTTCGGAACTCAAAGATCAAGTCGGTGGCGAACGAATCACATTACGAATTCGGGAATTTTCGCCGCTGGATGAAGCTGAAAAAGCGCGATCGCTTCTGGAAGAATTGTCGATCGTTCAAGAAGTCATCATCAACTCAGCGCAAGGTAATTCGTTAAACTTAGTTGTCACCCCAGACAGCAATGCTTTATCAACAGTGCAGCAAGCCTTACAGCAAGCTGGACTCCCCACCTTTGGGATTGCGCAATCACGACCGAGTTTAGACGATGTGTACTTAGCTGCAACAGGTCGAACGCTGCTTGATGCTGAACTTGCTGCTGCTGGAAGTCGCGATCTCAAAGCTGAGAAAAAAGCGAGCATGAAGTAAGAACACCATTAGTAGAATCGGAAAGAGGAGTAGTGAGGAGAGATTTAAAGTCTTGGGTTGGTTTCCTAGTTTATAGTTTCATGATGGCACTTATGCTTACTTTAGCAATCGCGAACATTATCGGGATGGTGCTATCTATCCAACAATTTGGTCTCCCTAACCCTACTTTTAATAACGAATTCATTTGGTGCGTATTCAGCTTGTTCGCGTTTTTTTTAGTTCTGTCGGTTTGGATAAGTTTTCTCAGGCAGTCTTAATCGTTGTTGTAATTGCTGTTTGCAACTTGTTTTTATTATGAGTACAACCATCACACCCTCTAAAATTACGCCTACCGGAAAAGGTGCTACTGCTCAGTCAGGCTCTAATCAGTTAGGCGAATTCATCCAGGAAACGGCAGCCATGACGCGCCGCTTATTCATTCAACTGCAACGCCGCCCCTCAACATTGATTGCTGGATTGATTCAACCGTTGATGTGGTTGTTTCTATTTGGCGCACTGTTTCAGAATGCACCCAGAGGATTGTTTGGGGATCAAGTGAATTATGGTCAGTTCTTGGGGGCTGGCGTAATCGTGTTCACAGCCTTTAGCGGTGCGTTGAATGCAGGACTTCCAGTGATGTTCGATCGAGAATTTGGTTTCTTGAATCGATTATTAGTCGCTCCATTGGCTTCGCGATTCTCGATCGTAATGGCTTCAGCAATCTTCATCACAACGTTGAGTCTGATTCAAACTGCCGCGATTATTACGATGAGTGCATTCTTGGGCGCAGGATTACCAAATCTGATCGGGCTTGCATTGGTCGCTCTGATCGTTTTGCTATTAGTCGTTGCAGTCACCGCTTTAAGTTTAGGATTGGCGTTCGCGCTACCGGGACACATCGAATTGCTTGCGGTCATCTTTGTGACGAACTTACCGTTACTGTTTGCGAGTACAGCACTCGTTCCGTTGTCGTTTATGCCGAAATGGTTACAAGTGGTTGCAACCTTGAACCCATTAAGTTATGCGATCGAACCCATTCGTTATCTGTATCTCCATCCGGATTGGAGCTTTGGCAGTGTGATTATGCAGGCTCCGTTCGGTAATGTAACTTTGGGTAGTGCGTTGCTGATTTTAGTAGGACTTTGTGCGATCGCGCTTGTAGCCGTTCAACCCTTGATGAAGCGTCGATTAG
>JADEXW010000511.1 GCA_015206935.1 Pseudanabaenaceae cyanobacterium LEGE 13415
GTTTAGAACGGGTGCGCCAATTGCAAAAACGATTTCAGAGTGGTTAGATCATCACCCCACTGCAAAATCGGTCTAAATCATCGATCGACGTTGTGCAATCACATACAAATTCGCTGCAAATTGATTCAACACCCAGGTTTTTTCGGCTAAATGATTCAACCGATAAATCTGGCTCATTAAGGGTGTGAATACCTTTGCAAAGGGTGAATCTGGCGTATATCCAAACGACGAAAACGAGGGCAATACCTGATGGTAGCCAGACTTCACCGGGACAAATCCGGTATGAAGCAACATCCGTCGAATTTCTGGTAGAGAATACAATCGCTGATGTGGCGCAACCTTAAATAGAGTGCGATTGAGAAATTCTGTGTAAGACAGATGATTCGGTAAAAATGTGATGATGAAATATCCATTCGGTCTGAGAATCCGATAAAGCTCTTTCAGCGACTCAAAATCATTCGCAACATGCTCTAGAACGCCGCTACTAATCACCATATCAAAGGAATTGTCTTCGTAGGGCAACTGATACGGATGAGTCAATTGCGAATAGATTAGATTCGATCGCTGTGAAAAAATTCCAAATTCCCCCGCTTCAATATCACAGCCATGAATCTCGATCGAGTCATCTGCGAGATGCGATCGGATCATAAATGCCGTCTCAGCGCTCTTACAGCCCCAATCCAAAAACCGATGCTGTCCTTCGAGATAAGGCTTGAACAAATCAAACGCTTCAATCCGCCGCCGCAGCATTGGAAACGATTCGAGATTTTCAGGAAAGTCGAGTTCTTTCGATCGAGCTTCCTCGCGGTAAAGCTGGACAAGCTGCTGACTGAGTTCCATAGATTAAGCCAGTGACGACAGTGTTGAAAACGGTTTAACTACGATTAAGTCAATCCCTACTGTTTAACATCTGGCAAAAGGTAGAAGTACGGTGATCCTCACTCATGGGAAAGTTGCAGGATCTTGTAAATCTTTGTTACATTAATTTACAGAAAGAAACAGAACTTAACAGGAGGTTCCGATGGTCATTCTCATTAGTCTGTTTGTGGTTGGTTGGATTGCCGTAGCTTTGTTAGGTTCGCTAACGTACTTTTTGGGTGAACAAACGAAGCCGATTCACGCGCGGAACTGGCGATCAACTTCGTTTGAAACGCTGGCAGAATCGATTACCGGAACCTCGATCGATTACGGCACTCGCATTCCTGCGTTTGAGGTTGCAGATGCTTACGCAAGCGCGAATTTGCCGAATGGCTAAGGTTTATTGAGCTTGACTACTCTCTTCTAGATTCGCCCCTTGTTTTGCTAGCAAGGGGTTTTTTGTTTTAATCCTGGACGTAATCTCGATCGCTGAATAAACACTGTTCTGCCCGAACCAATTCGCGTCCCAAATATGCCGCATGATCGAGCCGACTAATACAACAAGTTTCCGGCTTTTCAAAGATTTCGATACATAATTCCTTCGCCGTTCGACCTTTAAAGATCGCACTCGGTCTGCGCTTCAATTCGCCACTACACGGAAGCGGCTCACCGGTCTCCGGATCACAAGCTAATCCCTTCTCATTGATCGTGTTCGTGTAGTGTTCTGCACAGATCAACCGGGAAGCTCGATCGACATAAATAATAAAGTAACCATTGGGATCAAGTTCGATGAAGCGATTCGACAACTGATCATCGAACATGAGCGGATCAAAAACTGCTTGAGTCATGTCATCAGAATATGGATCTAACTGAACCATTCTAGATTTTGAAGTCGATCGTTTGTTGCTTAAACGGCAATTCTTGATTAATTGCATCAATTTCTTGTTGTTCAAGGTCATTAATTTGATCAATGTGCGATCGCAAAATCTGAGACAAGCGACTGTTATAAAACCGATGCAGCGAATGATTCGGAGTCGCTGGAAATCCTCGCCGCTTCTTGTGTCTACCGCCTGCACCCGGATCAAACTGTTGAATTCCGTTTTGAATTCCCCACTCGATCGGCGCATAGTAACACGCATCAAAGTGTAGACAATCGATCTCCTGAGTACAGCCCCAATAACGACCATACAATCGATCGCTTTTCGTTAAACAAAACGACATGCCGATCGGATGATGCTCATTCCCTTCTGCATATGCCGCAAAGAACACAACCCGATGCCGATACGTGGAATAAAGCTGCTCAAAGAATTTCTTAGTGAGATACTTACTGCCCCACCAGCCGAATTTATCGCAAGTATCGCTGTAGAAGTTGTACATCACCGGGAACATCGATCGCGGAATTTCATCCCCGGTTAGCACTTTGAAGCTCAATCCTGCATTCACAACCGCTTTTCGTTCCCGCTTGATATTGCGCCGCTGATTCGCGTTAAACGCATTCAAATAATCATCAAACGTTTGATAGCCTTGGTTCGCCCAAATAAAACCATGATGCAGCCACGAACTAAAACCATGACGTTCCATCACAGGTCGCCATTCGGGATCAACATAGAGAAAATTACAGCCAGAAATCCGATTGCGCGAACAAAAATGATCGATCGCACCCACCATAATTTCGGTGAGTTCGTCCTCATCTTCTCCCGGCGCAATCAAAAATCGATAGCCCTCTGCTGGCGTAAACGGCGACATTCCTAACAGTTTTGGATAGTACTGAATGCCCAATCGATCGGCTAAATCTGCCCATTGATGGTCAAACACAAATTCACCGTAGCTGTGACCTTTGATATACAAAGGAGCCGCCGCGATTAATTCTCGATCGCGCCACACCGTTAAATGATTCGGCATCCAACCCGATCGAGCCGTCGTACTGCCCGACGTTTCCATCGTGTGCAGCCAGTCCCACTCCAAAAACGGCGTTTTTAAGGGAATCGCCAACGCATCCCAAGCCGTTTGAGGAACTTCAGAAATCTTATTAATCCAAGCGATCGATGTACGGGGTTGGAATTGTTCAACCATAACCAGAGATCCAGTAGCTTCATACAGCGTAATAGATTTGTTCAAATCTGGCATAGCGCATCAAAATTCCCCAAATCGGGAATGACATTGACAAAAATTTCTTCAACAATGGCAAGAAGTCGATAACACCGCTAAAGTAAAGACAGATTTTTAGCGCAAATTCGCTCAGAATCACTGATCTGGCGGATGAACTTCAGAGCTATCTATCGATAATCTGATTTTCCTGCTTTCGATTGAGTGATCCCGCGATCGCGATACACTTTTGACGATGTGTACTTTTGACGATGTGTACTTTTATCATCAGTCCTGCTCTACCCTGCTGATTCGTTCCCTCACCCAGTTCTAAAGGGCTTATGGCAAAGTCACGACAATCTTCATTCCGTCGTATCCTGCTGAGACGCTTGTTACTGCTCAGTATTCCGGTTCTATTAACGGGTGAAGTTGTCGCCTATAAAAAAGCCCGCTCCGGGCTGCTCGAAACCGCGCGTCATAATCTCACTGCGAGTGCAGTTGGAAAAGCAGAATCGTTGCAAACCTCGATCGCGAATCTACGATCGAATCTTGCTCTCGCCACGACTTCTTCCGCACTTCAAACGGATTCCCCTCAAGCAACTTACGATTTCCTAGAGAAACTTCAGCGCACCTCCTCGATCGCGCTTCAATGTAGTCAATTAATCAATCTGCAAGATAAAAGCATCAAAGCCAGCACCTGCGGCAGTCAACGGATCGCCGAATTTCCGCTTGATCCTTGGCAAACTCCGACTGCTGCCGACGGAACCAATCCAAAAAACATCCAAGTTGCGCTCGCTCAACTGCCACGAGTGGGGAGCGAAGCCTCAATGGATCATCAGTTAAATCTGATTTTGAGCGCTCCTGTTACGATTCGATCGAACAATCAAAACATTCGCTATGCGCTCAGTGTCCAAGCCTCGCTCTATTCCAAACCTGAACCTGCGCTAAATGCAATGACCACCGGTTACACGGTCGTCATTGATGACACAGGCGTAATTTTGGCGCATCCCATTCCAGAACGCATCGGACGCAACATTCGTCAAGAAGCCAACGCCCGACAACTTCAGCAAGTGTTTGAGAATGCGATCGCGAATAGCACCGTGGGCGATCGAGCTACGAACCAACAAGAATCTCTCGATCCGGTTCTATTTGAGGAAAACGGCGCGGAATGGTTAGCAGGCGGTAGCGCCATTCAAGTCGCACTGAAGAACGGCGAATCTTCGACTTGGGTCGTTCTCGCAGCCACTTCAGTCGATAGCGCTCTTTATGGTTTAGCGGATATCAAG
>JADEXW010000085.1 GCA_015206935.1 Pseudanabaenaceae cyanobacterium LEGE 13415
GCCTTGTGCTGGTAAGTTCTGAATCAGCTTTTGAGCTTTCATCGTTTGCTGATGTTCTTGAGCTTCAAAAAATTCCCAGCGTTTTTGATCTTCTGGATCAAGCCAACTGCTCTTAAGCAGAACTGCGATCGCAGCTTTTCCATCTCGTCCCGCGCGTCCAATTTCCTGCACATATTCACTCATCAAAAATGGTGCATGATAGTGAACGACCCAACGAGTTTCAGCCTTATTTACGCCCATTCCGAACGCGCATGTCGCCACTACGAATTGCAATCGATCGTTGATCCAAGCTTGCTCGATCTGTCGTCGATCGATAGCTTTTAGTCCTGCATGATAAGCCGCAGTTGGATAGCCTTGCTGAGTTAACCAGGTTGCTAGTTCTTCCCCATCTCGACGCGATCGTACATACACTAAACCTGAACCAGACTGCGATCGAATCACTTTCATTAGCTTCTGTCTGCGCTGTCTCGGTGTTACAACAGATTCAACCTTCAAAGCTAAATTTGCTCGATACGGACTTACTTGAAAGCATTGAGGTGAATCTAGCTGGAGAATGCGTTTGATTGTTTCTTGTGTAAGTGGGTTTGCAGTTGCAGTAAACGCAGCAATCGAAATACGATCGCGATTGTTTGATAATGTCGATCGAACTGCTCCCAATCGATAATAAATAGGTCGAAATGTTTCTCCCCATTGGGTTAAACAATGTGCTTCATCAACAATGATTGAGTTAATTCTAAGTTCAGGATTTAACAATCGTTGCCAAACAGGATTGCTCAACAATGTTTCGGGTGAGAGATACAACAATCGATAGTTCGCGATCGAGTTCAAAACCTGCTTTCGTTCTGATGTCGGAAGCTCACTATGAAGCATTGCTGCTGGAATGCGTTTCTGTCGTAGCTCCTGGATTTGATTCTCCATCAATGCAACTAATGGAGAAACAACAATTGTTAATCCGGGTTGCATGATTGCTGGAAGTTGAAAACACAGAGATTTGCCGCCACCTGTAGGGAGAACAATCAGCGAATCTTGTCGATCGAGAATCGTTTGAGCAATCTCAGCTTGAGGAGAGCGAAACTCGGAATAGCCCCAGACCTGTTTTAAGCGATCGTGCAAAGTCATCATCACTTTGCAATTCCCGCACCGATTAAAAGTCTCTGTCTAAAAAGAGACGGACGGCAACTTATGTTCGACATCAAGATTTATACAAACAGTAAGTTATAGTTTATCCAAACCGATACGGGAAGCTCTTAGACCAAAGTAGAATCAAGCCGATAGCATATTCGTCAATTCAGCATGAATAAAAGCAATATCGGGATCACGCTGAATCGCCTGATAATAGTTCTGCTCTAAAGTCGATCCAGTCTGAGACGGGTGCATCAATTGACGAGTCAGCGACAAAAGTTCTGTTGCCTGATCCATCGTAATCGGCTCTTTTGCGCTCAACGCCTCATCAATTTGCACAATAAACTGCGAAATCGGACGCAACCATGCAAACCACTCATTCTCCAGCACCAACTGGAAAAACTCAGTATTCGATCGAATCCGTCCATGTTCCTGTTCGTACCGTATCCGCTCTCCATCCAGCAGCGCTTTGTGCAGACGGAGCAGGGCAAACCGCACTTGCCCCAATCGTTGCAGCGTAGAATCAAAGTCAGTCAAAGACATCCGCCAAAATCTGGTAAACACCATTTCCATCTTGTCACATCCTCGGCAGTCGAATTACTTTCAACCGAACCCATTTCGATCCGGATCGCCCTACTGATTTTGATAAAGGTTCGATCGAAGCCGCTAACTTTAGGAGCGTGAATTAAATAACATCGGTTATTGCCTGACGGATTGTGCCCCCTAACCCCCAATTCTGGGGGAACCGGACTTGACTCAAAGTCCCCCAGAATTGGGGGATTTAGGGGGCACAATCCGACTGAAACGCAGCGAAAAGCAACTGTGAGAATGTGCAAGTTAATAAATTCTCATTCCTTAAGAGTAAAGACGAAATCAAGCGTTCGATTCAATTTATGAAGTTGGGGCGGGAAAACTAAGAGGGTTCTCTCTAGCGAAACTGCCCCAAAATGTTTAATGCCACTGAACTTTTAATCGATGATTTTGTAAAAAAATTAAAGGAAGGCTACCATCGCACCTATGGCGGCTGGAAATCGGATTATGAAGACATCATCGGCTGGGTAGGGTCGATGGCAATGGAAAATATCGCCAATAGTGACGCGCTCTATCACAACGTTGAGCATTCGATTTTAGTCACGTTGGTTGGACAAGAAATCTTACGAGGACGACATATCCGTGATGGTGGCGTTTCCTGCGAAGACTGGCTGCACTTCGTTATTTCGCTAGTCTGTCACGATATTGGATATGTGCGGGGAGTTTGCCGCGCCGATCGACATAATTTATATGCAACCGGACGCGATGGCGCAATGGTATCCGTTCAGCCTGGATCATCCGATGCAGCAATGACTCCGTATCATGTCGATCGAGCAAAGCTATTCATTGATGAGCGCTTCGGTGGACATAAATTGATCGACGCTGAAATCATCAAGCGCAACATTGAATTAACTCGATTCCCGGTTCCAGCAGCGGAAGATCACCAAGATACGCAGAATTATCCGGGATTGATCCGGGCTTCGGATTTGATCGGGCAGTTGAGCGATCCCCGCTATTTGAAGAAGATTAGCGCTCTTTATTACGAATTCGAGGAGACGGGCGTGAATAAAGCGCTGGGATATCGCCATCCGGGAGATTTGCGGAAAAATTATCCAAGGTTCTATTGGCAAGGGGTTTATCCCTATATCAAACCTGCTCTCTATTACTTGTCGCTGACTCAGCAAGGCAAACAAATCGTCGCCAATCTCTACTCGAATGTTTTCGTGGTCGAACACGAGCCTGCGGACGAGTGCTAAACAGGAATTTAGACGAAAAGCGCGATCGCAGACAGCGCATTCGCAAGATCAAACGGCAGAATTGAAAAGTACTCGATCGTGCTTTTGGCTGTCATGGAACGTTTTTTCTCCCCGATTCAACAATTTCTCATCACCTGGTTGCTGATTCTCGTGTCCGGGTGGCTAACGCTCAATGCTCTAACGTATTTTGGTGAACTGATCAGCGTCGTGGTCACGGCGAGTCTGATCGCGTTCTTGCTGAATTATCCAGTCGCACGTTTGAGCAAAGTTTTGCCCAGAGCGGTTTCGGCTGCGATCGTGTATTTATTTGCAGGTCTCGTTCTCGGAATTGTCGCCGTGACGATCGCACCTCCAATTTTTCAACAAGCTCAACAACTTGCAGCGAATCTGCCGAATCTCGTTGCATCCGGACAAGAGCAAATTTCAGATCTTCAAGCCTGGAGCCAAGAACGGCATTTGGGGTTTGATCTGTCGTTTTTACAGCAGCAGTTATCTGTCGAACTGCAAGGGCAAGCAAAATCGATCGCATCCACGGGAATCGGTTTAGTTCTTGGTACGTTTAACTGGGTGGTGGACTTTATCTTGATTTTGGTGATTTCGTTTTACCTTGTACTGGACGGGGAGAAAATTTGGAAGGGGATTACCGGAATTTTTTCTAAACCGATTCGAGAAGCATTAACCGATTCGATGCGCGATAGTTTACAGCGGTTTGCATCTGGACAATTGCTGTTAGGGCTATTCATGGCGATTATGTTATCGATCGCATTCTGGTGGCTCAAGGTTCCATTCTTCCTCGTCTTTGCTGTGTTCATTGGCGTGATGGAAGTGATTCCCTTTATCGGAGCTACGCTGGGAATTGTAACGGTTTGTGTTTTAGTTGCATTTATTGATTGGTGGCTCGCGATCGAAGTTTTGGGAGTCGCGATCGCAATTCAGCAAGTCAAAGACAACGCGATCGCGCCTCGGATCTTAGGAGAACTTACCGGATTTAGTCCCGTCATTATCCTCACATCGCTGCTAGTGGGTGCTAGAGTAGCGGGATTATTAGGCGTAATTTTGGCAATTCCTTTAACGAGCGTCGTTAAAACGATCGTCGAAATTATGCTCAATCCTGATCTGCCTCCGCAAACCGGATCAATCTTCTCGGAAACTGTGGAAAATAGTATCCTGGAACCCATTCTTTCAGTTGATCCCGACGAAGAGACAAAAGTAACGATCATCGTCAACGATTCACGTTAAACCCCTTTATCTTCTGGTGACCTATGGACTGGTGGCACAAACTTAAAAGAAATCCGTTAGCCAAGTTTGGGGCGTTTTTACTGGTGGCGTTCTATTTGGCGGTGATTGCTGCCGAATTTGTCGCGCCATATAGCCCTTGTGATACGGTGTCGATTACGAGCGGGGCTTGTCAACCTCAAACCGATGGCGCACTTCTGCCACCGACACAGATTTATTGGACAGACCAGAATGGAAACTTTATTGGTCCTCATGTCTATCCCACCACTCAAGGTCCGGTTGATGTGAATACGGGCGATCGAGAATTGAGCGTCGATCGATCAAAGCCATCCCCGTTACGTCTCTTTGTCCAAGGTGAACCGTACCGATTTTTACAACTCCGATTCCCGCTTCCGACTCGGTTTTCGATTACTGATCCCCGATTTGAAGAGATTGAACTTTTTCCGGGCATTCCTGGCAATCTGCATTTATTCGGGACAACGGGCGAAGGGAAATTTAACTTACTTGGAACTGATGAACAGGCGCGGGATTTGTTTAGTCGCTTAGTGTATGGGGGTCGGATTAGTCTCAGTATTGGACTGGTCGGGATTGCGCTATCGTTCCCGCTTGGAATGTTAATCGGTGGAATTTCTGGCTTTTTCGGCGGCTGGATTGATGCGGTTCTGATGCGGATTGTCGAAGTGTTGATGACAATTCCGAGTATTTATCTGTTAGTGGCACTTGCGGCAGTGTTACCTCCTGGATTAACCAGCGCTCAACGATTCTTACTGATTATCTTCATCACCTCATTTATCAGTTGGGCAGGATTGGCGCGAGTGATCCGGGGGCAAGTGCTTTCGATTAAAGAACGCGAATTCGTGCAAGCATCACGGGCAATGGGTGGAAAGTCGCTTTACATCATTGTTCGGCACGTTCTTCCACAAACTGCAACTTATGTGATTATTTCTGCGACGTTGCAAGTTCCGAGTTTCATCATTGCTGAATCGGTGTTGAGTCTGATCGGATTGGGGATTCAACAGCCTGATCCGTCTTGGGGAAATATGCTATCTCTTGCGACGAATGCTTCAATTTTGGTGTTGCAACCTTGGCTGGTGTGGCCTCCTGCAATCTTGATTGTGTTAACCGTTCTGGCGTTTAACTTGCTGGGTGACGGATTGCGAGATGCGCTCGATCCTCGAAGTTTGCAGCGGTAATGAGAGCTAGGTGAAAAGAGCGATCGCACTTTGACGATCGCTCTTTTTTAACTAATTTCGCGGAATTCCGTTGACCTAAAGCTAGCTTTCCATCGCCAAATCGCCATCCTTTTCCTGAATCAGTATTTGACGCTACTATTTGGTTAGTCAATCGACAAATTTTATCAGTTGCTCAACGATCGCGTTTCTGTCGAAACCACTGCTGTAATTGTTCTCGGCAAGGCGCTTCTAAAATTCCCCCAAATACAGTTAAGCGATGATTTGAGGCGGGACTATCGGGAAGATTTAACACTGTCCGAACGGCTCCTGCTTTCGGATCATCGGCTCCATAAATCAGTAGTCCAAGTCGCGCTAACACGATCGCACCTGCACACATCGGACAAGGTTCTAGCGTTACATACAGCGTACAGTCGTTTAAATGCCAGCTTTGCAAAACTTGTCCCGCTTGCCGGAGTGCGAGAACTTCTGCATGAGCCGTTGGATCGCGATCGCGTTCTCTCCGATTTTCGGCTTCAGCAATGATGAGATTATCTCGAACCACGATCGCGCCGACTGGAACTTCTCCCGCGTCTCCAGCTTGTTGAGCGAGTTCCATCGATCGACGCATTCGATCGCAGTGAGTGAGATAGTCTGCATGATTCATGGAAACCGCTGTGAACTTCATCGAAGCTTTAAGGGAATACTGGGGTCACTTGCCTTGAATCTTTATTTTGAGGCAAATCAGGATCAGTTGTTCTGTCACTGCCATCGATGCCCTCATGAGCTATTGCCTAAATCCCGTCTGCCCTAACCCGGAAAATCTCGCGAATACGGAGCGTTGTCAGGCTTGCGGCGCTTCTCTGCTGTTGCGCGATCGCTATCGAGTGCTTCATGCGCTGGGGCAGGGAGGATTCGGAGCAACGTTTTTATCCAAAGATGAGTCGCTGCCGGGTCAGCCCTACTGTGTGATTAAGCAGTTGCGCCCGACAGCGACGGCTCCTCATGTGATGCAGATGGCGCGGGATTTGTTTGAACGAGAGGCACAAACGCTGGGAAGAATTGGAAATCATCCGCAAGTGCCGCGATTGCTCGATTATTTTGAGGCAAATCAAGAGTTTTATCTCGTTCAGGAATACGTGAGTGGTTCGACGCTGCAACAAGAGGTAAAACGATCGGGTGCATTTAGTGAAGCAGGGGTGAAACAGTTTCTGAGTGAGATTCTGCCAATCATGCAGTACGTTCACAGTCACCAAGTGATTCACCGGGATATTAAACCTGCGAATTTGATTCGACGATCGCAAGATTGCAAGTTAGTTCTAATTGATTTCGGGGCGGTGAAAAATCAGGTAAATGCAAGTGCTGCGAGTGCATCGGATCAAACCGCTTTAACGGCTTATGCGATCGGGACTCCCGGATTTGCACCTCCTGAACAAATGGCGATGCGCCCGGTGTATGCCAGTGATTTATATGCGCTTGGGGTAACTTGTGTTTATCTCTTGACTGGGAAATCTCCAAAAGATTTGGATTACGATCCGGCAACGGGTGAATTGCTTTGGCAGAAACAAGTTCACATCAGCGATCATTTTGGGGGTGTTCTGAAAAAAATGTTAGAAGTTTCGGTGCGACATCGCTTTCAGTCGGCAAATGAGATTTTACGGGCACTGGATTTAGAGCCATATCTCGATAGTTTGGCGAACAGTATGAATAGTGTGACTTCGCGATCGACTCCGGTAAAACGCGATCCCGATTCCCAACCGAGTTCTCCTGCCGCTCGTGCAGCAATGGCAATTCGGGCGAGAAATACGCGATCGGAATCGACGAATCTGCAAACTGGAGCCGCTCGAAGTCGTGTCATGGCAGCAAAACCGCGTGATTCTGGAGGAAAAACCAGTGGAACAGCGGCGAGTAAACCCTTGAATGAGCCGAAATTAGACGCGGTAACTTTGGCGAATCTTTATACGAAAGGAAAACGCGATTTTGCGTCTCATGATCTCTCAGGTTTGATTGCGCCAAAAATTAATCTGTCTGGAGCAGTGTTTCATCAATCGAATTTGAAGCAGATTAATTTGCAGGGTGCGAACTTGTTTAATGCGGATTTTGGACGGGCGAGCTTGAATCGGGCAAATTTACGCGACGCGAATCTAGCACAGGCGTACTTGAGTAATGCCGACTTGGAAGGAGCGGATTTACGCGGAGCCGATTTAACGCAGGCGTATTTATTGAATGCGAATTTACGGGGAGCTAACCTCTGTGGAGCGAATTTAACTGGGGCGAAACTAACCGAGGAGCAATTAGCGACCGCAAAAACGAATTGGTTAACCGTGAAACCGAATGGAAAACGCGGAATTTTGTAACCAGGTCGCTATGATTATAAAAATTCTCGATCGCTTCCTATGTTGATTGCCGTTATTGTTCTAAATCTTGCAATCGCCCTTTATGGGTTTTATCTCACTTGGCAAATGTGGAACCTGAGACGAACCTTTTCTCAAGCCGCAGATGCGCTCATCTTGGCAGAACAAAATACTCACCACGTTCTAAATGGCGCACCGGGAGAAATTGAGCGAAGAGGTAACGGAATTCGGCAACTTCATCAAAACTACCGCGCCTTAGAGCCGAAATTGCAGCAGGCACAAAAAGCCCTTGCGCTCATCGGCATGGGACGATCGCTGATGTTGAACCCTGGACTCAACCAACGCTTAAGAAAATCTGCTACAAAACGAATGACCCGTTAGAAGCGGCTTTCGTCTGGCAAAATGGGGATACGGTTCGCACAGTCGATCCACTATTGTTGAGAAAAGACCGAACATTATGTCTAATCGATCCGGATCATTTTTAGGCGGTATGATTGTCGGAGCGGCAATGGGCACGATCGCGGGCTTGCTAATTGCACCTCGCGCTGGGAAGGAAACTCGCCAGTTAATTAAAAAATCGGCAGATGCCCTTCCTGAACTTGCGGAAGATTTATCCACCAGTGTCCAACTTCAGGCAGATCGCTTCTCCGAGTCTGCTCTGCGAAACTGGGAAGGAACTCTGGGACGACTCAAAGAATCGATCGCGGCGGGGCTTGAAGCCACTCAACGCGAACATCAGGTTTTGAGTCGAGAGACAGAAACTGGGGTTGATCCCAATTCTCCCGTCCGCGATCGTTTGCGATAGTGAGTTTGAAATGTGGCTGATCCGATTTTCTGGCTAGGTTTATCGATTCTGTTGGTGGCGATCAGTTTGACCGCACTGTTGACTGTGGCGATCCCTGCCTTTAATGAAATGGGTCGCGCCGCTCGCAGTGCGGAAAAATTATTTGATACGCTCAATCGGGAGTTGCCACCGACGTTGGAAGCGCTGCGGTTGACCGGATTAGAAGTGACTGATCTCACCGATGACGTGACTCAGGGCGTTCAGAGTGCAACGCAGGTCGTGAAGCAGGTGGATCAAAGTCTTTCGGGTGTGAAACAACAGGTTCAAAAGGCGCAAACGACCAGCCGAAGTGTCGTTGCGGGAATGAGGGCAGCTTGGAGAACGTTCACCCAGCCGAATAAATCTCGTCGATCGACGCGACTTTCAGCGAATTCTGAGAAACAGACCTTTTTTCGTGATGATGTGTATGCTGTCGATCGCAACGGTGATCATCCTGATCAGACTGAATCTGTTTTAGCAGTGCATTATGAGCGCGAAACGATCGACGAACGGATCGTCAAACCGTCTGAATCGCCGCGTCAAAGTATTCGGCGCGATCAGGAATAGCAGCGCGGATCGCAGAACTATATTAGAATTAGTTAAACAAATGTAAACAAAAATGAACGTTAATGATTTAGCGTTTCATTTACGATCGCTTTTATGTTCTTTAGGAAACCACCCATGCAGACTCTTCGAGTACGCCGTCTACTGAAAGGGTTGATGGCTCTGATTGTTGTCGTTTCGGTTTGGACGATCGCGCCTGCGGCTCAGGCTTATAACAATCCCGATCTGCTCCCTGATCATCCAACGAATGTGATTGATCTGGCGAACGAATTGACGAGCGTTCAGGAAGAGAAACTTTCGGAGGACTTAGGCAAGTTTGAGGAAGAAACGGGCTGGAAGTTACGGGTGCTGACTCAGAACGATCGAACTCCTGGAACGGCGGTAAAACAATTCTGGGGGCTGAATGACAAGAGTGTTCTGCTGGTGGCTGATCCCCGTGGTGGAAACTTGCTGAATTTCAGTGTGGGCGATGATTACTATCCGTTGCTGTCTCGAACCTTTTGGATTGAGCTTCAAACGCGATTCGGAAATCAGTTCTTTGTGAGAGAAAACGGTGGGGATCAAGCGATTATTCAAGCGTTGGAGTCGGTGAAGGGATGCTTACGGCAAGGGGGCTGTAGTGTGGTTCCGGGATTGCCGCGTGAACAGTGGTTATTAACGCTGATTACTTCGACGGTGGGTGGATTGGTGTTTGGATTTGCGGCGCAACCTCGGAAAGAAGGACAGGTTTTTGCTTGGCAGTGGGCGCTGATTTTTTCGCCGCTGTGGGGGATCTTGTTCTTGGCGTTTGGAATTGGACCCGTTGTGACACGCACTTCTGAATGGTTGCCGCTGTTTCGGAATGTGGCAGGATTTGCGATCGGGGCTTTAGTGGCATTTTTAGCGCCGTCGATTGCTCGATCGACGACCTCGGAGACATAAGATTAAGATTGAACTGAATTCTAACAGGCGCTCCAAGAGGGCGCTTTTATTTTGGATCTAAATTAATAGGAGAGTGGGATAACTGTACACTGTATCCAGATAAGGCATAAAAAAAACAGCCTATTTTCAAGGCTGCCGAAAACGCTCCGAAGCAAGTCTTATTCTATTCAAACAGATATTTCTAAAAATGGCTATCACACAATTTAGTGAGTTTTGTTTTCCTAGTTTCTACGGAGAACACTAGTTAAATCGAAAACGAAATGTGAAATGTAGTATAGGACACAATTTAAAGAAAGCTTCTCAAACGGTGAATCAATAGAGTTCGGTGAATTCCTTCGCTTCGTTTGAATCGGCTAAAGCCCCCTAAATCCCCCAAATTTGGGGGACTTTGAAACTGGGAAAGTTCAGTGTTTTAGGCTCTCTAAACTAAGACGCGATCGAAGACTCATCCGGTTCCACAGTCGATCGCAATTTTGGAGCCGTTCCCGCTAAGGTCATCACAGAAAGCAGCGTTAACTCCATCAGTTCGATGTAAGCCTGAATTTCAACTTGATCAGCAATTAACATCTCGCGATATTGCTGCTTTAGATAAGTCAATTTTTCTAGGGCTGCTTGTGGATCAACCTGAAGTGAAGCTTGCCAATCATCCAAAATGAGCAGCGTATCTAAAATGAATTGTTTGCGTTGCTGCTCTAGAATGTTGCGGCACTGTTCTGCAAAGGTTTGAGTTTTGTGCTGAACTTGCTCATACACATCAGAAGTAATTGAACCTTCAATGAACATTAGGCGATGTTCTTGGCTCAGATCATCAATGCCAAGAAGCGCTTGTTGGGCGTTGTGCGGTAGAAGTTGCTTGAGTTCATTAATGCGGGTAACAGTTGCTGCTAGCAGTTTCTTACAACGATCGCGTTTCCAGCGCTGAATCACTAAGCCGATCGTACTTGTGCTAAGTAGAATTACAATCCCTGCCTGCAAATCATTGTTCGATTCGATATACCGCAACCAAGCATTTCTCGGATCAGCATTTTGAGCATAAACATCCTGAGCGCCAGGATGAATGTAGAGCAGATTTTTTTGTAACAGCGATCGAGCTTCTCCGATTTGCAATTCAGGATAAAAGAGCGAAAATCGTCGAGAATTGTACAAAATCGACCAGGTAACTAACCCGACTGTTTCATCTCTCACATCGGGACGGGTTACAAGAACGGTTGCAGTTGCCAGCGTGGAAATATCGCGATCGGGAATCGTTGGACGGGGATTGTAAATGCCTTGTGGGATCGTGACGGATTGGTATGCACCCGGATCACGATTGGTTAAATAGTTAATTAGCTCAGGCTCGATCGGGACAAATTGCAAAGTCGGATTAGCGATAAGTTGCTGTCGTAAAAGTTCACTTGCGCCTGTTGTTCCTACATAAATCGTGGCATCTAGCTGGCGAGTACTCAATTTGCGGAACGTTTCCCGAAAGTTAGAACTATCTTCCTGAAACTTAAGATTGAATGCTTTGCTGAGATAGTCTGACGTGAACCGAATGCCACTCCCAGGCGCACCGACCCCCACCCGTTTACGGTTGAGATCCGTCAGCGATCGAATCTTTGCATCTCTTGTTGCAATAATGTGAATCGGTTCGTTTGCGAGAATGGCTACGGCTTGAACCTTCCCGTCCCGCATTGCATCGCTTACGACATCGAGTTGCACCAAGGCAAAATCAACTTGTCGATCGAGCAATCGTTTCAAGTTTTCGATCGATCCCTGAGAAGCACGATTTTCAACCTTCAGATCGCCTGTGCGAGACACAGCGGAGCTGAGTTGACCTGCTAGGCGACTGTAATAGCCTTGTGGGGTTCCACTGGAGAGCGTGATCGATTTCGGCGATCGACTACATCCACTGCTGAAGAGAGCTACACCCATCACGCAACTAAACGCGAATTTAAATAGAGACAGACGCAGTTTCGGCATCGGTTCGATCAAAGACAGAGTTCTTTAATGATCACTGGTATTCGTGGCTTTAGGAAAGACTGTCACAATCTTTTTACCGAAAAAGTCAGGACGTAAATGCTTGGCAACTCGTTTTCCAGTTGATTTGGCTTTTCGCAAGGCAAGATTGAGCTTGAACAGCGTTTCGAGCAGTTGAGCATCTTGACACAGTAGAACTGAAGAGCTGGGACATTGTAAGTTCACCCAAATCACGAATCGAGTTGGTGAGAGGCTAATGACAAGTGGGATTTTGGCTTCGGAGAGTGTCCAAGCCATTTGATAAGCCTGAAGTCGATAGGTCAGCTCAAATTGATAGACAGCAGCAAAAAGGGTGTTATCGAACCGAATGCCTTCGCGAATCTGATTTTTGTGGAAAAATCGAAAGACTTCGATCGTACCCTCCTGAACGATTGAGGGCAGTTGAGCCGAGGGAACGTTGTTGTTTTGAAAGCCCAGAGTTTGAAAAATTCGACGTTTGATTTCTGCGATCGCGCTGGAATTTGCAGGATTGCGTTCTAGTTGCTGATAAAGGTTGGTCAATAGTTCAAGTTCTTGAAGTTGAGTCCTACTAGACGAGAATTGATGGAATAAGCGATCGATTTGATCATCACTTAATCCCGATTGGTTGGATGCAGCTAGAAAGAGCGAATCGAGATTCTCAAAGTTTTGCTTCAAAAGTTTGCGAATGCAGTATTGAGCGATCGGAGAAAGCGACATAACCGAAACCTAAACGTATCAGGCAAGTTCTCCTTCAGAGTGCCCAGCCAAACTAAGGAATTGCTGACTCATTTTATATTTTTTAAGTTTTGCGATCGG
>JADEXW010000512.1 GCA_015206935.1 Pseudanabaenaceae cyanobacterium LEGE 13415
ACCACCGAGAGCGTGATTTTAGGATTGTTTTCGTGAATCACTTTCGCGATCGCTTGTCCCAAAATATAGCTTTCACCCTGCGGCTCTCCACAATCCAGTTTTAGATGCGTTGTTCGATGCGAATTGATAGCAACCCAATTCACACTCACGAGAACAAGCACCAAACAGAGAGTCAGCAGAATTTTCGAGGGGAGTGACAGTTGAGCCTTCATCTAATTGCGCTGATTGTCCACCACGAAACTAGGCTCACTGCTTCCCGGAACGCGCCAATCTTCATTCTCGCCACCAACGATCAGCGTATCGATCGTGACAAAATCCTTACTCAATTGTTTGAGGGAATTGATCAGAATGTCGATTGCGATCGCGTCACTCGTTCCCAAATCAAACCAGCAGCGACCCCAGTGCGCTTCATACTCAAAGTCGCCCATATTGTGCATTACCGCCATCATGCTGTCCTCTGCAACATCCTCGTCATACGGCATATAGCTAACCTCTAGCCCCGCGTCTTGGACTTGCAGATTTTCAGCATTAAAGCCGCCCAATTTTCCAAGGAAAAACCAGGAGCTAAACACTTCTTCGACATACTGTTTTTCCATTTCGGAAGGCACAGTATTAAACTCAATCCAAAACCAAACGTTAAACGGATCAAACTCTCGAAACTGAATACGCATAAATAGAAATTCAGGCAGTTGAAAATCGTTGCCTGAATTCTATTTTATCGTTGTCCGACTCGTTGCTGTGCATTCCGCAGTTCTCGTTCAATCTGGCGAACGGTCACAGGAGGAAGCTGATCGCGCTTAGTCAGAGCGGTTTGGAAGAGCGGAATGCTTTCACTGAAACGTTGACTGCGGACGAGAATTTGAGCCTTGAGATAACTTAGTTCAGGATTGTTAGGAGCCGCTTGTAACGCACGATCGATAGCTTGCAAAGCACGATCGAACTGTTTGAGATCACGATATCCAAGCGCTAATCCACGATCGGCAACGTAACGCGGCTGGGCACTATTTTGCAAACGAGCGATCGCATCATCCGGACTCGACAACGGCAAATTCAAAGTGGTTGCAAGCAGCAAATCGATCATCCCTTTGATCAGATTCAGTTCGGGATCTTTCGGATCAATTTTCTCGGCAGCATCCAAATAGCGAAAAGCTTCCTGAAGATTGCCCAAAATTTGAGGAATGCCTCGAACCGTTCCTTCTGTCGATGCAACGTATCCACTCTCAAAAATCGTCCCTACGGCTTGATAGAGATTGCCACGAAGCGGATCAGATTTGGCTAACTGTTGAGCGACGCTGCGAGTTTGTGCGGCGTATCCTCTAAATTCGTTGAGGAGCGTTTGTTTGCGTCCTTGATCGGATTCACCTTGCAGATTGATATAAGCGATCGCACCTTTCAGCGCAAATGAAAGCGGCTCATTCGGATCAGCCTGTTGCAGAATTCGTTGAGCTTCGGGGTAATTGCCTTTCTCGAAAATTGCCCGAAATGCGGCTTCAGTTCGATCGCTAATCGGACGCGGATTGCTTGTTCTAAACGGATCTTTCGCCAGCGACGGACTCGCCAACATTCCCACCATCAGCGCGACTGTACTCACTTGTTGAGCCAGCTTCCGGGACAGCCACTTCACCATATTGTTTGATTCTTTGACGCATTGCAATTCAGAGACGATTTTAGTCGATCGCAGGTTCCATCGATTTGCTCAGGTTCGTCGGGTTGAACGCAGGTTAAACTGGGGATTGCCCTAGCCATTCACGAGTTCATGCTTTATTTGCGCGATTTGTCTTATCATCCGACCGCGACCCCGGAACCGATTCTAAAATCGATCAACCTAGAAGTTGCACCCCAGCAATTAACGTTAGTCGTGGGACCGAGTGGATCGGGAAAAAGTACGCTGCTTGAAATTTTAGCGGGTTTGGCAGAGCATACGAGCGGTGAGATTTTCTGGCGGGAGCAAGAATTGAACTTTCTGAATATGCAGCAGTTGTGTGGGCTGGTGTTTCAGTTCCCCGAACGCCATTTCTGCGGCGGCACGATTTTAGAAGAGTTGCGCTTGGGACATCCGGAATTGAGTTCCGATCGCATTCACGAAGCCTTACAAGAAGTCAGCTTGGATCATTTGCCCCTTTCAACGGCTCCTCATGCGCTGAGTGGGGGACAACAACGACGATTAGCATTAGCTGTTCAACTAATTCGCCAACCCAGTATTCTTCTACTCGATGAACCGACCGCAGGCTTAGACTGGTCGATTCGTCGGCAGTTAGTGAAATTACTGGCGAAGTTGAAAACCCATTGGAGCTTGCTAGTCGTCTCCCACGATGCGGGCGATATGTTGGAAATTGCCGATCGCTGTTGGTCGCTGCGTCATGGGGAACTAAAAGAAGTGTCTCCTGAAGAACTTTCCCCAGAACGATTGGAGCGCGTCCAATGTTAGTCGCGTTACCAGAAATGATCGATCTGTGGAAATCAACCACGAATTGGTGTCCAACTGAGGAACAGCGATCGCAGTTTCAACAGTTTTATGATCTTGTTCTCAAAGGCAATCAGCAACAGAATCTCACTCGCATTACCGAACCTGTTGACTTTTGGGAAAAGCATTTATGGGATTCACTTCGGGGTGTGTTTCCGAAAGTCACTGAGGCGAATTTAAGCGCGATCGATATTGGCACTGGAGCCGGATTTCCAGGCATTCCAATGGCGATCGCTCGTCCAGATTGGAACGTGACTTTACTCGATTCAACACGAAAAAAGGTCAATTTCTTGCAAGATAGTACCAAAACTTTGGGATTAACCAATGTTCGAGCAATGGTCGATCGGGTTGAACAAGTGGGACAAAGTTCCGGGCATCGAGAATCTTACAATCTGGCAACGATTCGCGCAGTGGCGGCGGCTTCGGTGTGTGCGGAGTATGCGTTACCGTTGCTCAAAATGGGTGGAGTTGCAGTTTTATATCGCGGTCAGTGGACAGACGAAGAAGTGATCGCGCTCGATCGAGCGGTGGAAGAATTAGGCGGAGTTGTGGAAGAATGCGATCGATTTGAAACTCCGTTAACGCATGGAATTCGACACTGTTTATATTTGAGAAAAAAGACCGCAACACCAGACGAATATCCAAGAGCGATCGGGATTCCGAGTCAAGATCCGCTGTGATATTCTCTGCAATTTTGAGAAGCATGTTCACTTGTGCTACGAAGCGATAGATATAGTTTCAGTAATTAAATTTGCCACGGATTCTTCACGGTTAGTTCCGTAATTTGTTTAAAGTCTTCAGCATTTCTAGTCACTAAATAAGCTTGTTGATGAAGTGCGCTTGCTGCGATCATCGCATCCGGCAACTTAATTTTGCAGCGGCGCTTGATCATAATTGTTAAATCTTCAACCTCATGTGAAACTGCAACAGAATGAAACTGCAAAAGCAATTCCTCAATGACTTCTATTTCCTTAGACGACAACTGCGAAAAGCTCAATAACTCAATCCGAACGATCGGTGAAATGAATACCTCATGTTGGTCTAGAAAAGCTTCATCAAAAAACGGTAAAACTTCTACTTCCCCTGCAAGATAATAAATCAAAATATTAGTGTCATAAACATAGCGCATCACTCCCACTCCTGACGAACTTGAGCCAAGTGAGCCAGCATTTCTGCTTTACGGTCTTTCAAAATTCCCTGTGCCTGTCTCACTTTGCCGTAGTCATACCGCAACTGTTTCACAATTGATTCTGGTAAGTCGATCGTGATTGAATCCTGATCTTCAGCGACTAAATATTGTTTTGGAACTCTAACGATCGTCATTTTTTCTATCTCCTATTGCTCAAATAACTCGATTGACTATCACTTTATCGTCGATCGACGAGTTCTTGTTCAAGTTATGCTTCAGTTAAAAGTTTCATTCCGTTAGCGATCGCACGTTGACGAATTTCCCAAAGTTTCTTTGCAAGGGGCGTTTGCGGAACAAATTGCGGTTTGAGCGATTGGGCGAGTCTAAGAACCTGTTCTTGGGATTCGGGTGGAAGTTCACGCCAGTATTCTAAAAGTTCTTCTTCTTTGCTCATAGGGCTACCTTCGATCGCCACTTCTCATTCTATAGCAGTACTAATTTCAATTAAGACACTTCTGAAAAGCCCCCCAGCCCCCAAGTTTGGGGGAGCAAGAGTCTTGAGCAAGCAGAATTGGGGGTTTGGGGGCAACTCCGAAAATGTCCTAATCTAAGCTTCTACTGCCATAC
>JADEXW010000513.1 GCA_015206935.1 Pseudanabaenaceae cyanobacterium LEGE 13415
CCAGAATACAGGACGACCCAGAGGACGTAACCGAGCTAACCCATACCGAACCCAAGACGACTGACGACGCATAAGCCACACCTACAAGCACTTAAAGCCGATTGTATTCGATCGAACTCAATTAGCACCTATTCAGTTTTCCCAATCTTGGTTAGACAATCCGGAGCATCATGAGTAGGACTATTGACTGAAAGCGGAACCGGGTACGCTTCCATTTGATCAAGATAGGGATGGAGTAGGGATTGTGCGTCTTTGAAAGTTGGATCGAGCCATCGATCGTAGTTCTCTTTGCTCAGAATGACAGGCATTCGATCGTGTACCGTTGCTGCAAGTGGGTTCGCTTCTGTCGTAATGATCGTGCAGGTTTCGACAGGTTCACCATCCGGAGAATTCCAGCGCTCCCACAATCCCGCGAATGCAAACGGTTCGTGATTTTCTAATTGAAAGTAGAACGGTTGCTTTTTACTGCCTTGCTTTTTCCATTCGTAATAGCCATCTGCGACGATAAGACAGCGACGACGTTTGAAAGCATCACGAAAAGAAGGTTTCTCACTAACGGTTTCTGCACGCGCATTGATCAGTTTATTCCCGATCGCAGGATCTTTTGACCAAGACGGAATCAAGCCCCAGCGTAACAGTTTGAGATGATGCGGTTCAACGATCGCTGGAATCGATTGCGTCGGTGCAATGTTGTAGCGCGGTTGCCAGTCTGGAACTTCATCGAGATCAAACATTGCTGTAAGTTCAGCAGCGGAATGGGTTTGGGTAAATCTTCCACACATAAGACATCACTGAAAAACGAGAAAACTCCAACTTTAATGAAAAGCTGGAGTTCCTATGTTCTAGCTTAACGAAACAGCATCAACTATGGCTTTTCAAAGTCGATTTCTTGACGCTCAAAGTGGTTTTTCACGTTGTCCACCACGTTGTACGCATTCTTGCCCGGTTCCGCACGAGTTTCATCAATGCCTTCGGTCGAACCTGCAACCGCTTTCCAAGCTTCCAAGCCGCCTTTCAGTTCAGCAATGTTCTTGAAACCTGCTTGGCGAAGCATTCTTGCAGCCTCAGAGGTTTCTTGATCACTTGCCCCATAAACATAGATATCGCGATTTGCTTCGTAGTTGCTCTTGGTCAGTTCAACGACTTCATTCATTGGGAAACAGACCGCGCCCATGATGTGTCCGTGATTGAACGTATCCCGATCGCGCACATCAATAATCGTTAACCCAGGCTCGCCCCACTCTAAACGGGACTTCAAATCATGAACAGAAGACTCTGCCTTTAATCCAGGCGGAGTTGGGGTGACGTTCGGCAGAATTTCTTTAGCTTTTTCAATTGCATCTTCTACTTTAGACATAATAAAAACTTCCCGTAAAGGTCATGCTTAATCTAACGGGAAGCCTGTAAGTGACTTATCTAGCTTGAGTCAGAAGCTTTCAATCATCGCAAGGTAGATTAGTGAAACTTATTCAAAGGTTTTTGTCCGCCAAGGAGTTGGATCAACAGCGGCTCCATGCACGAATACGCCCCAATGCAAATGAGGCCCAGTAGCAGATCCAGTTGCTCCGATCGCGCCAATTCGCTGCCCTGGTTTGACCATATCGCCTTCTTTGACATCAATCCGACTCATGTGAATGTAGATTGATTCAACGCCTTGACCGTGATCAAGTCCAACACAGTTTCCATGTACTCGGAAGCCCTGAGATTCGCGTCCAACTAGCACGACTCGACCTGCTGCGGGAGCCACGATCGCTGATCCGTATCCGCCTGCATAATCAATTCCACGGTGATAGTAATCTTTTGCAAACACACCATTGTAATAGCGTCGAATACCATAGCCAGAAGTAACTTCACCATTATTTGGACGAGCGAACTTACCTGACCAGAGCTTTTCAGGAGAGACGATCGCTTTAAAAGCATTAACTCGATCGAACTCTGCATCATCGCCGTTACTATCTTTTCCCGGTGGCAGCCAAATGCTCTGAGTTGGAAACGATCGATTTCTCAACGTTAATGGAATCGTCTGTATATCTGATCCGGCGGCGATTTGAATCGATAAGCGCCCCGGACGATCGAGCGGCGTTGTTGGTAACAGTGTGCGATAACGATTGTTGCCTAAATCGAACGATGGATAGTTCTTGCCATTAAAGCTCACAGTCGGAGCGGATTCAGCATGAGTAATCATAGAAACTGTGTCTCCAAGTGCGGGCGATTGGGGCGAAACTTGGGCTTGGAGCGCATGAGAAGGAGCGGAAAAAATTAGGAGAAGCGCGATCGCGATTCCAATGAGAGTGAAACGTTTAGTCAGGAACACGGCACTACAGATTGATACAAAACTGACAACAGTTTACAGTTTGTTAGCGACAGGAATTGTATCGAGAGGCTTGGAATGTTCTGGAAGAGATTTGCGGCAATTTTAGCGGTTTGGCTGTGTCTGAGTTTGCCTGCTTGGGCGGATGACTATCAATTTCAGAGCAAGCACGATTCAGATGGGATTGGCAAATTTTATATGGGGCGCGAGATTGCTCAAGTGATGGGGCATCAAGGTGCAGGATGGTTAGAACGATCGAGCCGCAGTTCTGAAGAACAACCGGGAAAAGCGATCGCGGCTTTACAACTCAAATCCGATAGCGTGGTTGCGGATATTGGAGCCGGGACGGGTTATTTCAGTTTCCGAATTGCGTCCCAAGTTGCAAAAGTTTATGCCGTCGATGTTCAGCCTGAGATGATCGAGATTTTGAACGATCTCAAAGCAGAGAAAAAGATTTCAAATGTCGAGCCAATTTTAGGCAGCGAAACCAATCCGAACTTGCCAGAAAATAGCGTCGATTTAGCCTTAATGGTGGATGCGTATCACGAGTTTGAATATCCCAAAGAAATGATGGCGGGAATTGTTCGATCGCTGAAACCTCATGGTCGAGTTGTTCTGCTCGAATATCGAGGAGAGAATCCTTTTGTGTTCATCAAACCGCTACATAAAATGACTCAGAAACAAGTGCGGCAAGAAATGACCGTTGCAGGTTTGAATTATGTTGAAACTCGCAACAGTTTACCTCAGCAACACATTTTAATTTTTGAGAAAGCAGGTTAGGAAACATACCGAAGCTTTCACGCTTCAATAAGGGAAGTTAGACGTGAGCGGATACGATGAGAACGTTAATCTTTGGAAGTTTGCTGCTGACATCACCTGCATATGCGGCAGAACTTGACCTTAATCCAAAAGTGATTCAAAACAGTCCAGTTCTACAACGCTGGCAAAAACAAGTTCCAAATGTAACTGAAGAAATTAGGAACGATCCAAGTTTTCGCCCAAGGGTTCGAGTCGGTTACTCCGCTTCAGAATTGCAAGTTGGAATTGAGGATTTGAGAATTGATCGCACAAATTTCACTGTCAGCGCAAACTATCAATTTTCTAATTGGGGTGCTGATTTGCGCTATTACGTTCGTCCCCTTGGAAGCTATGTCAACGTTGCACCTGTGATTGGATATCGACATTTGAAAGCTCAAGGACAATCGATCGAGGGTGTAAATATTGGAATCAGAGCTTTATTTGTTCTCTCACGGGGTGGCGGTGCCGATATTAGTCTCACTCAAAGCTGGGTGGCTCCCTTTGGCGCAGATGAAACGGGGTTAACGACTTTATCGATCGGGTATGCGCTCACTCATAATTTGAGGCTGTCTACGGAATTTCAGAGGCAGAATTCATCGATCGACAAAGAAAGCCGATTTGGAATCGGGTTGGAATGGATGCCTTGATTGATTCAATCGACAACTGATATCGCAATCCAGTTTGAGTTGTAGAAACGCCCCCAAGCTCTCAGAATTGGGGGCTTAAGACTCTTGTTCCCCCAAACTTGGGGGCTAGGGGGCACGATCAACCTCGCATTTCACGATTCATTTAGAACTGCGATGAAATACGATCGCACTTCAATCAACTGGCGTTTTGCAATTCCGCAGGCTTCACGGCAAGTTGTTGCACCTGTCCATTGCGTCGAAGTTGAACTTTCAAGCTTTGACCCAGTTTTGTATTTTCCACCAATTCCTGAAGTTGTTCTGCTTTCGTGATTGCTTTGCCATCAATTTCAGTAATCACATCCCCCCGACGAATTCCCGCGATCGCAGCAGGCGAATTTGGTAACACTCGCACCACGATCACGCCATTCACTTCAGGCACTTCAAACGCAGAATTCGGATCAGTATTATTC
>JADEXW010000514.1 GCA_015206935.1 Pseudanabaenaceae cyanobacterium LEGE 13415
CCCTACTCCCTTTCTTTTTTGGACATCATGACAAATTCGGTAAATAAGCGCGTCGTTGTTACGGGTCTGGGTGCAGTCACACCGATCGGCAATACGCTCTCTGAATATTGGGACGGCTTAATGGCGGGGCGTAACGGAATTGGTCCGATTACGCTGTTTGATGCGTCTCGGCACGATTGTCGATTCGCCGCAGAAGTCAAAGGCTTCGACCCGCATCAGTATATGGATCGCAAAGAAGCGAAACGGATGGATCGCTTTTGTCAATTCGCGATCGCGGCAACGAAACAAGCCCTGGAAGATGCTGATTTTAAAATCACAGATCTGAATGCAGAACAGGTCGGGGTCTTAATCGGAACCGGGATCGGTGGCTTGAAAGTGTTAGAAGATCAGCAAGAAGTGAATCTGACCAAAGGGCCCGATCGTTGTAGTCCGTTCATGATTCCGATGATGATCGCAAACATGGCGGCAGGCTTAACCGCAATTCACATCGGCGCAAAAGGTCCGAATTCCTGTTCTGTCACCGCTTGTGCGGCAGGATCGAATGCGATCGGAGATGCCTTTCAATGGATTCGACGTGGATATGCTCAAGCAATGATCTGTGGTGGAACGGAAGCTGCGGTGACTCCACTGGCGGTTGCTGGATTTGCAGCCTGTAAAGCGCTGTCTCTCAGAAATGACGATCCGACTCATGCCAGCCGTCCGTTTGACAAAGATCGCGATGGTTTCGTTCTCGGTGAAGGGTCAGGAATTCTGCTGCTCGAAGAAATGGAACATGCCCTTGCCCGTGGCGCGAAGATTTACGCAGAAATCGTGGGTTATGGTGTCACTTGCGATGCGTACCACATTACAAGCCAAACTCCAGGCGGAAAAGATGCAGCGAGAGCAATGCAGTTCTGCTTAAAAGATGGTGAGTTGACTCCGGATCAGGTGGATTACGTCAATGCTCACGGCACGAGTACGCCTGTTAACGATCCAAACGAGACGATGGCAATTAAGACTGCACTCGGCGATCGCGCTCATCAAATTTTGGTTAGTTCCACAAAATCCATGACCGGACACCTCCTCGGCGGTTCAGGTGGGATCGAAGCGGTTGCGACCGTGATGGCAATTAAAAACGATCGCGTTCCGCCCACGATCAACTTAGTCGAAGCCGATCCAGAGTGTGACTTAGATTACGTGGCGAATGAGTCGCGCGATCGTATTGTCAATGTGGCGCTCTCGAACTCATTCGGATTTGGGGGACATAATGTCACCTTGGCTTTCAAAAAGTTTGCGCCTTGAACTTGAACTGTCCACCGTTATCTAGGATTATTAGGAAGCCGTTATCGAGTTCAGGCTTCCGATAGGTTTTTCTGATTAGGTATTTGTGCCTACTTTTCTACATAATGGAACCAGGTAAATAGGTTTGTTCCGTTATCGTCCACTCGTCGTTCATTCTTACTAGAAATCATGGTCGTTGCAGCCCAGTCACTCGAAGAACTTTGCATTAATTCGATTCGTTTTTTAGCGATCGATGCCGTTGAAAAAGCGAAATCCGGACACCCAGGACTCCCAATGGGTGCAGCTCCGATGTCGTTCGTGCTATGGGATAAGTTCCTGCGGTTTAACCCGAAAAATCCGAAATGGTTTAACCGCGATCGCTTCGTCCTGTCCGCTGGTCACGGCTCGATGCTGCAATATGCGCTGCTTTATCTGACAGGTTACGACAGTGTCACGATCGACGATATTAAGCAATTCCGCCAAATGGGATCGCGCACTCCTGGACACCCCGAAAACTTTGAAACTTCTGGAGTTGAAGTCACCACAGGTCCTTTGGGTCAAGGGATTTGTAACGGTGTCGGTTTGGCAATAGCTGAAGCGCACTTGGCGGCAAAATTCAACAAGCCTGATGCCACGATCGTCGATCACTACACCTACGTGATTTTGGGCGATGGCTGCAACATGGAAGGCGTTTCCGGTGAAGCGTGTTCGCTGGCTGGACACCTGGGATTAGGCAAATTAATCGCGCTGTACGACGATAACCACATCTCGATCGACGGTGACACTTCCGTTTCGTTCACCGAAGATGTAGGCAAGCGCTTTGAAGCATATGGCTGGCAAGTCTTAGTCGTTTCCGATGGCGACACCAACCTGCAAGCGATCCAAGAAGCGATCGAGACTGCGAAGAAAGAAACCGGAAGACCGACCCTGATCAAAGTCAGAACGACGATCGGTTATGGTTCACCGAACAAAGCGAATACCGCAGGCGTTCACGGTGCAGCATTGGGTGGTGATGAAGTGACCGCAACTCGGAAAAATCTCGGTTGGGATTACGAACCCTTCCAGGTTCCCGAAGATGCACTGAATCATTGGCGCAAAGCGATCGAGCGTGGTGCAAAACTTGAAGAAGATTGGAATGCAACTTTCGCAAACTACAAATCGAAGTACGCTGACGAAGCCGCAGAATTCGAGCGGATGACCAGCTACAAACTTCCCGATGGTTGGGAAAAAGCCCTGCCGACTTACACGCCTGAAGATAAAGGCTTGGCAACTCGTCAAACTTCGGAAAAAACGCTGAATGCGATCGCTCAAGTCGTTCCCGAATTAATCGGCGGTTCGGCTGACTTGACCCACTCGAACCTGACCTTGCTCAAGGGCTTCGGTGATTTCCAGAAAGGTTCTTACCAAAACCGTAACCTCCGCTTCGGGGTGCGGGAACATGGAATGGGCGCAATCTGTAATGGGATTGCTCTACATGGTTCCGGTTTGATTCCTTACTGTGCGACCTTCTTGGTATTTGCAGATTACATGAGAGCAGCGATTCGTCTCTCGGCACTGTCGCAAGCACAAGTGATTTATGTGATGACGCATGATTCCGTTGCATTGGGTGAAGACGGTCCGACGCACCAACCTGTTGAAACGATCGCATCCCTTCGTGCCATTCCGAATCTTTTAGTCTTCCGTCCGGCAGATGGTAACGAAACCTCTGGCGCGTACAAGATCGCAATGGAGCGTCGTGATCAGCCTTCATTGTTGGCAATGACTCGTCAAGCATTACCTAACTTGGATGGAAGCTCGATCGATGCTGTTTCGAGAGGTGCTTATATCCTTTCTGGTAGCGATGATCTACCGGACATCATCTTGGTTGGAACCGGAAGCGAAGTAAGTCTTTGTGTTACTGCTGCTGAGAAATTGCGTGCAGAAGGTCACAAAGTTCGCGTGGTTTCCATGCCCTGTTGGGAACTGTTTGAGGAGCAGGACGAAGCTTACAAGAACACGATTTTCCCGAAAGCGGATCAGAAACGTCTGGTCGTTGAAGCGGCTTCGAGCTTTGGCTGGCAGAAATATATGGGCAGCGAAGGCGACATGATCAGCATCGATCGCTTTGGAGTTTCGGCTCCAGGAGGTGAAGCGATGAAGAAGTTTGGCTACACGGTTGAAAATGTTGTCGATCGTGCGAAAGCCGTGATGGGCAAATAGTTCGCAAGTTGCTTTGAGTGATAAATTGCAAGCCCTCAGAATTTCTGGGGGCTTTTTTGTTAGAGATGATGAGCCATGAAAGTTCGTGAAGTGATTAAACTGATAGAGAAAGATGGTTGGTATTTAGCGAGGACAAGAGGCAGTCATCGACAATTTAAGCACGCGGTCAAGTCAGGTTTATTGACATACTCACCGGGCTGAAGCCACGGTGATTCTTGACGGTTCACAGCGATGTGCTACCGCAGTAGTCTTACCTTCGCTCCCCGTCCATTTAGAGTCGTGGCAATGCCCTATCCCGACTTTTTCAATATTCTTTGCTGCGTTCTCATCTCTGTCGTGGGAAACTCCACAGTTAATGCAGAGAACAGAACGAACAGACAAATCAATTTTGCCCCACTTAAAACCGCACTCTGAGCAGATTTGGCTGGTCGGCTCCCATCGATTGATGGCAACGAATTCACGTCCTAGCTTTTGGGATTTGCCCTCGACCATCACTCTGAATTCTCTCCAGCCTTGCAAGCTGATAACTCTAGAAAGTTTGCGGTTTTTGACCATTCCAGAAACGTTTAAGTCTTCCAGTGCAATTACTTGGTTTTCGTTAACTACACGGGTAGACAATTTGTGCAAGAAATCCTTGCGGGTATCTGAAATGTCTCCCGTCAACTACATTGGCTCATTTAGAGCATCAATTTCCTTCTCCTTTTTGCTACAAAATTGAACTTCAAATCGATGGAAT
>JADEXW010000515.1 GCA_015206935.1 Pseudanabaenaceae cyanobacterium LEGE 13415
GGACTTTGAAGCTGGAGTCTTACCTCTTAGTCCCCCAGAATTGGGGGATTTAGGGGGCATTAGCCGATTTAACCGTAGCGAAAAGACTTATGTATACACGGTAGGAATGGGGGATTTAGGGGGCGAAAAATCCACCGCACTCAACAAATCCGCCCAATGTCAGCAAAGTTTAGAACCCACTGGGAGAAATGTCCAAAATTTATCGTCCTAGGTAAAATGAAGATCGTTAGGGCAGAATAACGATCAGCCACACTTGGAGAATCACCGTTATGTCTAAGAAAGCGTTTGCATTAGGAGCGATCGCAGGATTGGGGATCGCATTTGCTGTTTCACCACCGTCCTACGCCCAACAAGTTCCCAGCAGTGCAGATTTACTTCGCGATCCGCAGTCTCAAGATCCACTGAATAATTTGTTTAATAATCGCGGTGATAATCCAGCGGGAGGTTTGGCGGATCTGATTCAGCGCGTCTCGAATCCGACCCTTGATCCTGAAACGTTCCGTCAACAGCAGCGCGAAAGCTTAGATTCTGCAACCGCAGACTTTCTCAAGCGTCGTCAATTGTTGCTACAACAGCAAACCGCTCCGGTTGCTCCCGCTCCGGTGGTTCCGTCTGTGAGATAAGTTATTTGCCGATCGCTCGAAATGTGAATTGCCCTGGTTTTGTTTGAGTCACACGCACCAAGGTAATCGCCGTTTCACGATCGCCGTTTGGCGTAAATTGAACAGAATTCACAGCCCCGATCGCTGCAAAATTCGAGGTCGAAAGCGTTGCTCGAATCCCGTTGCGAGTTGGGGCTTTTTGCAGGGCAGCAATCATCGCTTGGGTGGCATCATAACCGAGTGCGGATCGCCATTGAGCCGGTCTGCCCCACATCGATCGAGCTTGTTGCTCAAAGGGTGAATTTTGTAATTGAGTTTGAGCCGAGGGAATGGCAACGGTCATCCCCGCTGCAAGACTGCCTAATTCGGTCAGAATGCGAGATGAATAAAGTGCATCTCCGGCAAGGATTGGCAGGCGTTTTTGGTTGGCGTTGATCACGAGTAATGCTCGATCGAGTAATTCAGTATTCGGAGCCAGCAAAATCGCTTCGGCTCCTTTTTTGATCGCTTGATTCATACTTTCAGCAATTTCGATCGCCGGATCGCTGAGATCAATTTCTGCCACGACTTGACCCTTATCGCCGTAGTAGAGCGCATCTTTGAAGGAATCGGTGAGGGATCGACTATAGCGACTTTTGGAATTGAAAAAGATCGCCACTCTACGCTTTTTCAATCTTTGGATCATATGAGCAGCAAGCTGTTTTGCTGGAAGTTCATCACTCGGTATCGTTCGGAACACATATTGGCTGAAGCCTGATAAGTCTCTGGCAGAACTGACCGGAGAAATTGCAACCAGTTCACCGGATTGATAGATTTTGGCAGCCGCGTACGTCGTGTCGCTGGTTCCATGTCCGATCACACCCAGAATGTTAGGATCGTTGACTAACTGAGACGCGATCGCACTGGCAAGATCGGGCTTCGCATCATCGGACGCGATCGCAATTCTCAATCTCATCGCTTTGGTGCGATTGATTCGATCTTGAGCTTGAGCAACTCCGCGCAAAACTTCGATCGACGGTTGTGGCTGATTGCGAAGCGGGACAACGACCGCGATCGTATAGGCTTGCTCTTTGCCGATTCGAGCATTATTGAGGTAGATCAAAGTTTCGGGATCAGCTTTATCGGCTCGTCTTGCTTGCTCGAACAGTTTCACCGCTTCAGGAAAATTGCCGCTTCTCATTTTGTCGATCGCAGCTTGTTTCAGCGGTGTTCCTGGAAGTGGATTGAGCGAAGTCTCTCCAGTGCTGATAGGTTGTAAAGTTTGCTCGATCGGTGCAGGTGGCGCATCATTTCGAGTTAATGTCCAAGTTGAAACTCCAATGATCGCAGCAATTCCTAAACCGAGTGCAGCGAATTTGAATCGTTTTCTCGATCGACGGGGACGCGGACGATCAACTTTTGAAAGTGGAAGCTGAGTAAAGACAGAAGATTTCACTTGAATGAGCGCTTCTAAAACTTCGGCGGCGGATTGATAGCGATCGTTGAAATGAAACTGCGTCATCTTGTCTAAAACCGCCGCAAAATCATCACTAGCTTTGGCTCGATCGCGCCATACGACATTGTAATTTTGGGGATCAATTGCTAGTTGGGATGGACGAACTCCGGTTAATGCCTGAATTGCAATCATGCCTAACGAATAGAGATCGCTATTAAACCTCGGTCGTCCTAGACATTGCTCGCTTGCAGCATAGCCTGAAGTATAAACTGGCACACTCATCTGAGTGTGAGGAGCAGTGTCAGCAAGAGAAGTATCAATAATCGTTTTTACGGCTCCGAAATCGATTAAGACAATCTTTTGATCTCGATCGCGTCGAATCAAATTTTCAGGCTTCAAATCGCGATGAATCACACCATGTTCATGCACAAAATCGAGAACGCGCGTCACATCCTCAACTAACTCGATCGCTTGAGATTCTGGAAGTTTCTGACCGCCGCTCAACTCATCACTAAGCGGGTGTCCCTGAATGAATTCTTGAACTAGATAAAACTCGTTATTTTCCTCAAAATACGCTAACAATTGCGGAATTTGATCATGCTGACCGAGTTTTTCCAGAGTGTCTGCTTCTGCATAAAACATTCGACGAACCTGGCGCAAAATCGCTTCATCGTCACAAGAAAAGCTCAGATGCTTCAGTACACAGCGAGGATTTCCAGGGCGGCGAGTATCTTCTGCAATGTACGTCTGCCCAAAGCCACCAGAGCCGAGCGCTTGAATAATCTTGTACCGAGCATCAAGAAGTCTTCCTAACATCGCAACCCTGGAAAGTGATAATAGTGCATTGTAGGTCGATCGCTAAATTCGGACACAGTAGAGTCATGAAAATTGAACCGCGACACGAATGGGCACTCACCGCAGAAGCCGCGATCGTGATTCAACAAGAACTCCGCCAAGAAGTGATTACCCAAGATCAGTTCGGCGTGGTCAATTATGTTGCTGGGATCGATGTGGGATTCGAGGAAGAAGGAGCGATTACCCGCGCTGCTGTTGCAGTGTTGAACTATCCTGAATTGCAACTGTGTGAAACTGCGATCGCACGTCGTCCCACAACTTTCCCATACATTCCAGGCTTCCTCTCATTCCGTGAAGTGCCTGCCGTTTTAGATGCACTCGAACAGATTCAAACGATTCCTGATCTTCTACTCTGTGACGGTCAGGGATTTGCGCATCCGAGACGATTTGGGATCGCTTGCCATATCGGAGTATTGACGAATTTACCCGCGATCGGGGTTGGAAAGTCGCGACTGATTGGAACTCATGCGGAAGTCCCAGACGAGCGAGGGGCTTGGGTTCCATTGCTGCACAAAAAAGATACGATCGGGGCTGTTCTGAGAACTCGGATCAAGACCAATCCGCTGTATATTTCTTCGGGGCATCGGATCAGTTTAGAAAGTGCGATCGCATATGTGATGGGTTGCACGACGAAATATCGATTACCCGAAACGACTAGACATGCTCATAAATTAGCCAGCGGTTGAAATGAAAAGATTATTCATATTGTTAGTTCTATTGCTCAGTATCACACTCCCAGTTCAAGCAACAACTTGTCGCACATTAAACAATCAAGAAATCTGTATTCTGACGATTAAGCGCAGTGCAAAAAACTATTGGGAGTATCGCGCTAAAGTTCAAATCAATGGCGAAGTTCGACCGATGCAGGTTTATGACTGTCGGAAAAAGATTGCAATTCAGGACAATAAAGTTTTAGAACTGTTCGAGCAAGATGGAACGGCTGAAGTGGTGTGTAGCTTCTTTAAACCGCCAAAAGATGCGTTTGGAGTCGCAAGTGGAAAACCCGGATCGTTTCGGGGTGTGAATGATCCGCTTCAGACACTCAGACGTTAAGAACGCCTTAAGAACTGAGGATTTTAATCTTTCGTTAGATAGTGTGAATAGCAGATACCTCCTAACTGCGTCTTTTGCCCCGTTCTGATACGGGGTTTTGTTTGGCTATTCGATCGATTTGCTTCGGTTGAAACGGCTAAAGCCCCCTAAATCCCCCAAATTTGGGGGACTTTGAAGGTGGAAAGCGCTTTGGAATTGAAGAATTTTTCTAACTCAAAGTCCCCCATTCTGGGGGATTTACGGGG
>JADEXW010000086.1 GCA_015206935.1 Pseudanabaenaceae cyanobacterium LEGE 13415
GCTTTACCTTGAGAAGAAGCGCATTCAAGAAAATATGGGCGAAAACACCTTTAAGCAGCTTGATAAACTCTGCGATGCGGGTGATTTTCTGGGTGTAAAAGGTACGATCAAGCGAACAGATAAAGGAGAGTTATCGGTATACGTTCAGGAATACACAATCCTGACAAAATCACTGTTGCCGTTACCAGATAAGTGGCATGGTTTAACCGATGTTGCAAAACGGTATCGTCAACGCTATGTGGATTTGATTGTGAATCCTGAAGTGCGCGATACGTTTCGCAAACGAGCCTTGATCACGGCTGGAATTCGGCGCTATTTAGATGAGCAAGGCTTTATCGAAATTGAAACACCTGTGTTGATGAGTGAAGCGGGTGGAGCCGATGCGCGTCCGTTTGTCACGTATCACAACACTTTGGACATGCAGCTTTATTTGCGGATTGCAACAGAACTGCATCTAAAGCGGCTCATTGTCGGTGGATTTGAGAAAGTGTTTGAACTGGGTCGCATCTTTAGAAATGAAGGCATTTCAACCCGGCATAATCCGGAGTTTACGTCGATCGAGGTTTATCAAGCCTACGCCGACTATCACGACATGATGAATCTCACGGAGGCGATCATCACGACGGTTGCGCAACAAGTTCTCGGAACACTGAAAATTACCTATCAAGGGGAAGAAGTCGATCTGACTCTACCTTGGAGACGAGTGACAATGCACGAAATTGTGCAGGAAAAAACGGGGATCGATTTTGCTCAGTTCACCGATTTGGAACAAGCGAAAGAAGCGGCGAAGAAAGCAGGCATTCAGAACACTGAGGATTGTTTGTCGATCGGTAAACTTTTAAATGAAGCGTTTGAACAAACCGTCGAAACAACGTTAATTCAACCAACCTTCATTCTTGATTATCCGGTTGAGATTTCGCCGCTGGCAAAACCTCATCGATCGAAGCCTGGATTAGTTGAGCGCTTTGAATTGTTCATTGTTGGACGAGAAACCGCGAATAGTTTCTCAGAGTTAACTGATCCTTTGGATCAACGGAGTCGCTTAGAAGCCCAGGCTGCTCGAAAAGCGGCTGGAGATCTTGAGGCGCATGGCGTGGATGAAGATTTCCTGACGGCTCTAGAGTATGGAATGCCGCCAACGGGAGGATTGGGGATTGGTATCGATCGATTAGTGATGCTTTTAACCGATGCGGCAAGTATCCGCGATGTGATTGCATTCCCGCTTCTTAAACCAGAGAAACCAGAAGAGGAATAGTCGCCACCTGCATCAAGTTCTTTTGCTGCGGTTGAATCGGCTAAAGCCCCCCAGCCCCCAAGTTTGGGGGAGCAAGAGTCTTGAGCAAGCAGAATTGGGGGTTTGGGGGCACAACCCATCCAAAACGAAGCGCAAGGACTTCATACACTCTAGAGAAGACCGAACCTCTTACTCTTCCATCGACATCGGATATCGTCCCCGTGGCAAATCAAATGAAGTCGATCGCCAAATCGATGGAATCCGATTCAACACCGGAACTCGTCGCCGATGTCGATGTTCGTCCAGCAATTCTTCATACAGCGCTTCCACCTGAGAAATGTTATTGCTCAAGGTATAGCGCTCTTCAACACGCTGTCTAGCTTTCTCTCCAAGCAGTTTCGTCCAACTTGCATGATCCCGAAGCTGCGGCAACAACGCTCTAAGTTGTGAAGTCACCCGCTGAGTTTCCAGCACAATTCCCGCTTCATCTTCGAGAACTTCACCATCTGCACCCGCATCCGTCGCAACACAGGCAACACCACACGCCATTGCTTCTAAGAGCGACAGGGACAATCCTTCAACTAGAGACGGCAGAATGAAAACATCAGTGCTGCGGAGAATGTTGATTCGATCGCGTTCATCCGCCAAAAATCCCAGCCACTTGATTCCATGTTCCTCGCCATAGAACGGAATCAATGAAGCTGCTAGTGTGCCATGATTTCCAACAATCACAAGTTGGGAATCATCACCCATATTGGACTGTTTCCAAGCCTTGAGCAGCGATTCAACATTCTTTTCAGGAGCGATTCGACCTTGATAAAGAAAGAGACGTTTTGCGCCTAATTCAGCTTTGAACGAAGAAGCTCCCGGTGAATATCTTTCAATATCAACCCCGTTCGGAATCACCGCTATTTTTTCTGCTGGAACACCAAGCTTGATGAGTAGAGCGCGTTGGATTCTGGAGAAAATGATTACTCGATCGTACTTCGCTAAAGAAGGCGCATACAGTTGGTACATCAGATGTTGAGTTCCTGATGTAATGTTGCGAAGTTTACGATCGAATGCCGGATGAAACGTCGCAACTAGCGGTAAATTCAACGCCTGACAAATCTCAGGCAACATAAAATCGAGCGGAGATAACGTCAACGACGCATGAACAATATCTGGTTTTGGTGTGAGATTTCTAAGGGCTTGTTCTAGAACTTTGGCAGATTTTAAGGTAGGGATCGTATAGATCTGCGACTTATATAAGAACGGAATTTGAATTTCTCTCAGGTCGGGAAAGTTATCCGGGATTGCTTCTTCCTGTGCAAAGTGGAAAAAACTCACCTGATGGTCTCGATCTAATAGAGCGTTGGTAACTTCTCGACTGTAGGTAACATTGCCGCAAAACGGCGTTTTCTTGCCAAGCCAAGCGATGTGCATTTGAGGTTTAGTAATAGAGACGAGGGGGTTGGGTGAAGCTCAAAGTGTTAGAAACGACAGATTTCTACTGCCTAAGCTTCCTCTTCCTGAAGGTCATCATTGGTATGAGCAATATACCAGGTTAATGATCCGCCCGCGATCGTCAATGCGGCAAGTGCAAGAAATACAATTCTTAACCCAAAGAGTGTTTCAGAAACTCCTGCAAGGACTAATGGTAAGGATAGTGCAATGTTGACTGCATTGTTCTGAAGCCCGAAAACCTTTCCACGCATATCTTCTGGTGTTTCTTGCTGAATGGTCGTTTGCATCGGAATACCAATCAGTGCTGCAAATGCACCTAATGATACCAGTAAACCTAATGTGATCCAGAGATGTGTATAGAAAAAGGCAATTCCAACTAAACAACCTGCCATACCCACAGAGCCGATCGTTCCCAATCGAGCATGAGCAAATCGCTGTCCAAAGGTTCCGAGTAAAGCGGCTCCTGCTGCCATTCCGACACCGCCTGCTGCTAAGAGAAATCCAAACTGCGAGGATTTGATTTCAGGCATGACTTCCGCAAGTCGCACCGCCAAAACTGCTAAAGCGGCAAAAATCGAGAACAAAATTACAAGCTGAATCAGTGCGCCTCTAACGTGAGCGTGTTTTTTGAGAAAGCGCAATCCGTCTTTGATGTCTTCCCAAACGTGCGGCTGATCTTCAGGTGCGATGTCTTGCGTTTTTTCGCCTGTTCTCATTAAGAGCAAAAGAATTCCAGCGATGACATATCCACCCCCAACGAGTAATTCCTTGCCAAAGTCCGTTCCGCCCCCGAACCACCCTGCGATCGTATCTGCCAATGCCAGCAACGGTTCACCGACCGCAAACCCGATAATCACAGATGCCATTGCGGTCGTCGTATACAGAGAATTCGCAGGCAGCAAATGCCGTTTTTCAACCACAAGTGGCATGATCGATTGTTCTGCGGGTGCGAAAAATTGCGTCAGAGTCGATACCAGAAATGTGACCGCTAAAAGCAGACAGAAGCCCACAGGCAAGCCGCCGAATGTTGTCCATCCTTTCGTCAACCAAAGCAAGATTGGCAGAATGAAAACGAGCGCTCCTCGAAGCAAATTCGTTGAAACGAGAACCCCTTTTTTCGACCATCGATCGACATAAACCCCTGCGATCGATCCAAACAAAATCGCCGGAATCGTAAACGCAATCATGATCGAAGATACCCAACCGCTAATCGTCTGTCCTTCCGACTGGAATCGACTCGCAATCAGCGCAATCATCAATACCAGATAAACCTTATCTGACAATTGCGAAAAGACTTGTCCAGACCAGAGCGTGAGAAAATTCCGATTCTTCAGAACCGGGACAAACCCTTCTGGCTCTTCTTCAGGAGGCTGAGGTGCGATCTGCTTATCTTCTGAAACGACTTTCCCTGAACCATTTTCAGGTACGAAACTCCCATTCGATTCGGGGAATAACTCTTCTTTCAGCATCGGAGACGGAATGGCTCGACTCGATGATGAGCGAAATGGCTCGAAATCGTGGTCGATTGGGCTGGATTTCAGGATGTAATCGGCAGGGGAAGGTCGCATCATGGTTTACGGCATCGAATCGGGTGCAAAACAGCTATCAATCAGAGCGGCAGATCGAATCGGTTGATCGAAGTGATACTGCACATACTGACGTAGCAACTTTTCGAGAGTGAGCCAGACCGAAACGGAGTGCTGGTCGGGCGTGGGGGGTTCAGCTTGGGGGAGATGCTGAAGGGCTGCCAGTTCGGGGGCATGAAGCGGCACATTCAGAGCGGGGCGAGATTTACGAACAGTTTGAGTGTTCGCTATTCGATATTCTCCCACAGGTGACTGAACTCGGTAAGCAGGAGCTTGTTCTTCAAGCAATCGATCGAGTTCTTCAAGTTTGATCACACCCCCGATCGCACTACTAAATCCAGCTTGCGCATCCGGATTATCAAAATCCGGTTCAATCACGGCTCCAGTGACACTGCATTGATGCACTTGAGGCGCAATTCCAGCGACGACTAAAAGCTGATAGATGGCGTGAATCAATCGGGGCAGCACTTCAGAATCTCTACATTGCTCGATCCGTCCGAGATGCTCATTTAATAGATAGAACAGTTCTTCTTGCGGCTGTTCGCTCAGAGCCTGCTGAAGAGCAAGTTCGGCTAAATACTGCCCTGCGGTTAATTTCTTTAGATTTCGCGCTAAACCCGGATAAGATTCGAGCGTTTCGGCTTGGGTAATTTTGTCGAGCGATCGACCTTTTGCCATCAGCAATTCGTTCACGACAAACAAACCACTCCGCCCACCCAGTTTAGAATTTTGCTTTCTCGCCCCCATTGCCACGGCTCTAAGCAAACCGAATTCTTTCGTCAAAATGGTGACGATTCGATCTGCTTCTCCGAGTGGCATCGCTTTGAGATTAATCCCGATCGCTTTATAGGTTCGACTCATGCAGATTCGTTCGAGGGGGTCTTTTCTAGGGTATCGCGCTGGCGCAGTAACTCGACACCTCTAGAGGTTCCGAGCCGGGTCGCTCCCGCCACGATTAAATCTAGAGCTTGTTCAATCGTTCGGATTCCTCCAGAAGCCTTAATTCCGACCCGATCGCGTGAAATCTCTTTCAAAAGTCGGATATCCGCTACAGTTGCGCCGCCGTTCCAACCCGTACTGGTTTTGAGAAAAGCGGCTCCTGCATCCATACAGACTTGCGCGGCAATCCGCTTTTCTTCCTCCGTCAAAAGTGCCATTTCTAAAATCGCTTTGAGCGGACATCCGGTGGATTCCCGAATTTCGGCAATTTCTTTATGCAAGGCATCTAGATTGCCAGATTTAAGCCAGCCAAGATTAATCACGACATCAAGTTCGATCGCGCCATTTTCCACAGCCTCTTCCGCTTCGTAGCGTTTGACGATCGATGTATTCGCGCCCAGCGGAAACCCAATCACGGTCGCAACTTTGGGCGATTTATTGTGCAGTAAATTTGCGGCTTGTTTGACGTGGACGGGTAAAACGCAAACCGAGGCGAATCCATATCGATCGGCTTCTTCGCACCATTGTTCCACCTGAATCGGGGTTGCGATCGGGGTGAGTAAAGAGTGATCGATAAAGGGTGCAATATCAATTTCTGGATACAGTTGACTCATAGCACGATCTTTCGCAAACAGCATCTTTCTCAGAATCGCACACAAAGAATCCGTAGCTCATTTTCTTGAACTACGGATGCTTAAGTGAGTGAATTTGAAAAACTTGAAACTAACGAGTACCAGAGCCTCCGGTGCGTCTTGGTGGATCATTGGGTTCAGGGTCAAACGTGCTAATGCGTTGTTCAACCTGGGATTCAGTATCGGAGCGAAGAGCGAAAGTTAGCGGATCTTTGACTTGCCGAGCGGTGAGCGCATCAGCCATTTCGCTGATTTCTGCTCGAACACCTTTTAATCCGACCAACGAGAATGACACACTTAAAGCCAGAGTTGCCGTCAGTGCCATCCGAAAGAACGTACTCATGTGCAGCAACCTATGAAGATAAAGCATCGATCTGTTGACCTCCTCACAACATCTTAATTGATTTGGCGGAACAACTCTAGTAATTTCACGGTGGTTCTACCGCGTCTTCATAGGTGGAAGCGTTAATTTGCGTGTTTGTACGTAAGCGAGATGGCGTAATTTATCATTTTTGGACATGATGACAAGTCAATCCTTTGAGTAATGTGCAACTGTCTGTGCAAATCTGAGTTGAGAAGAGATTTCCAGAGTTCTTACAATGCCCTCGAAAACCTGCTTGCTTATCACCTTACTGGCTTATTTTCATTCTGTTTTCCGAAAAATCCTCAAAAAACTAATAATATCTTCACCATTTGTTCACATTTTTAGACACAACGTGCCAAAGAGTGACAAAAAGCAACCGCAGAAGTACGAAGTTCCGTAAGAAATAGGACAAGTTTTCATGAAGAATGTAAAAAAAAATAAAGCAGGACAGAACCGCAGTCTGGAATTAACAGACCTCGATCGGCAACGCCTAAGGGCAAAATTAATTTCTCTGAGTGAAGTCGTTCCAACTCCACCTACAGGAACCATTCAAGCCGATAGCTTGTCGATCGCTACTCTACTTCCCGATAGATTTATCGATTTGCTGATCCTCGATCCGCCCTACAATCTGTCGAAAAACTTCAACGGACTCAAATTTGAACGTCGTTCTGTTGAAGCGTATTCGGAGTGGTTAGAAACTGCGATCGCGGCTCTCAAACCGCTCCTTAAGCCCACTGCTTCACTCTACATTTGCGGCGATTGGCTTTCTTCCGCTTCCATTTTTGCCGTCGCCTCGAATCATTTCACCGTTCGCAATCGCATCACCTGGGAGCGCGAGAAAGGACGAGGAGCCAAAGCAAACTGGAAAAATTCCAGCGAAGACATCTGGTTTTGCACGGTTTCCAATGAGTACACCTTCAATTTAGATGCGGTGAAATTGCGGCGACGGGTCTTGGCTCCGTATCGTGCGATCGACAAATCTCCAAAAGATTGGGAAGCAACTGAGCAGGGGAATTTCCGCGATACGCATCCATCAAATTTTTGGACAGATATCACGATTCCGTTTTGGTCAATGCCTGAAAATACAGAGCATCCGACTCAAAAGAGCGAGAAACTGATTGCGAAATTAATTCTGGCAAGCTCGAATCCGGGTGATTTCGTTCTCGATCCATTTGTGGGAAGTGGCACTACTTCAGTCGTCGCAAAAAAGCTCGATCGACGTTATTTAGGGATCGATCTCAACGAAGAGTACTGTTTATTGACTGAGCGGCGATTAGAGTTGGCGGAAAGCGATCGACGAATTCAAGGCTGGTCAGATGGCGTATTTTGGGAGCGGAATACGTTAGCGGCACAACAGAAAATAGAGGAAATGCGATCAGGTGAATGATCTCTATGACAACTTATTCGGGGAGCGCCCCCTAAATCCCCGAAATTTGGGAGATTTAGAGGGCATCATCCGCTCAAAACGAAGCTAGAAAGTAGTCACTAATTCGCAGTCTGAGAAGCCACAGCCTTCTTACTGTCCGAGTTCTGCAACGACGCATAGAGGCGATTCAACGCATTCACATAAGCCTGTGCGGATGCCACGATGATGTCTGTATTTGCAGAGTGACCAGAGAAAACTCGATCGCCATATTTCAATCGGATCGTCACTTCCCCGATCGCATCAATTCCGGCTGTGACAGATTGTACGGAGAACTCGATTAACTGATTTGGCACATTCACGACTCGGTTAATCGCTTTGTACACGGCATCAACGGGACCTGTTCCCGTCGCAGCATCAGTCAACTCTTCGCCATCGGGATTGATTAAGCGAACGGTTGCCGTCGGACAAGCAGAACTTCCGCAAGACACTTGAACGAATTCCAGGCGGAACAGTTCGGGGACTTGTTGAACTTCATCGTTGACGATCGACTCTAAATCGCGATCGGTGACTTCTTTTTTCTTGTCTGCCAGTTCTTTGAATCGAACGAATGCTTTGTTGATTTCCTGATCGGTTAACTCGAAGCCCAGTTCATTCAAGCGCGATCGAAACGCATTCCGCCCAGAATGTTTACCCAGAACTAACAAGGTGTCCGTTAATCCGATCGTTTTCGCGTCCATGATTTCGTAGGTTTGCCGATTCTTCAGCATTCCATCCTGGTGAATTCCGGACTCGTGTGCGAATGCGTTTGCACCCACGATCGCTTTATTCGGCTGTACCAACATTCCCGTGAGATTAGAAACCATGCGCGAGGTTTTGTAAATCTCATGAGTGTTGATGTTCGTCAACGGCGTTTCCGATTCAACCGGACGACCTAGATACGGATTGAAATACGATCGACGAACATGCAATGCCATGACTAATTCTTCGAGCGAGGCATTTCCAGCCCGTTCTCCGATGCCGTTGATCGTGCATTCAAGCTGACGCGCTCCATTTTTCACCGCTTCGAGGAAGCAAGCGACGGCTAATCCTAAATCGTTGTGACCGTGGACGGAAATAATCGCTTGATCGACGTTGGGAACGTTTTCTTTAATGCCGCGAATCATGTCCCCGAACTCGCTCGGAGTCATATAACCTACAGTGTCAGGAATATTGATCGTTTTTGCTCCAGCCGCGATCGCAGCTTCCAACACTTGATACAAATATTCAGGGTCAGACCGCGCTGCATCCATCGGAGAAAATTCGACATCCTCCACGAATGATTTGGCGTAGGCGACCATCTCTTGTGCGATCGACAAAACTTCCGCACGAGTCTTTTTCAACTGATATTCCAAGTGAATATCTGAGGTCGAAATGAAGGTGTGAATTCTCGGTTTCGCAGCAGGTTTGAGGGCTTCAGCAGCGGCTTTAATATCGGCGGGAATTGCTCTTGCCAAACTGCAAATCGTTGGACCGTCGGGAGTGCCAACGGCTTGAGCAATTTTTTGAACTGCTTCAAAATCTCCAGGACTCGCAAACGCAAACCCCGCTTCAATAATGTCAACACCCAGTCGAGCAAGCTGACGCGCGATCGTAAGTTTTTCATCCACATGAAGAGTAGCGCCGGGGCACTGTTCGCCATCGCGCAACGTGGTATCGAAAATCAGAATGCGATCGGAAGAAGATGCGTTCATAGCTCGACTTGTGTAGTTGTAGTGTACTGTCGTGACCAATCAGGATTTGCTTGATTTCAGGGCTTTTCATGAAATCAACGGCAAATCTGTAGTGATTGTAACGCTAATTGTAGTACGCTGCTTTGTCGAGTCAGAACATCTTGACGATCTAGTAGTCTGCTTTTTCGATATAGGAACGAATATCGTTCAGATCAATATATCGATCGGTGACATTTCGCAATTCTCGTGCGATCATGCCCTCGGTTGAGACCACTGTGATATGAGTATTCTTAGACCGAAGCTGTTCGATCGCCCGTTCAAAATCTCCGTCGCCGCTAAATAGAATCACTCGATCGTATTGCTCGACGGTGTTGAACATATCGACCACGATTTCGATGTCGAGATTGGCTTTTTGCGAATACCGACCCGAAGTATCGTCGTAATATTCTTTCAGAATCTTCGTTCTCACCGTGTAGCCCAAACTGATCAGAGCATCTCGAAATCCGCGTTGATCTTGAGGATCTTTCAGTCCGGTGTACCAGTAAGCATTGATCAATTCGACGTTTTTTTCAGTAGTAAAATGTTCTAGAACGCGCTTGGGGTCAAAGAACCATCCATTTTTTTGCTGTGCATAGAACATATTGTTTCCGTCTACAAAAATAGAGAGACGGTTGATCGAGTAATGCATAGAAGCTAAAGACCTAAGATTTGTAGAAGCAAAAATTGTGAATAATTAATTTTAGCAACGGAAAACAGAGCGCGAACTGAAAAATGTGGAATTTGGATCAGTTTTGCGATAAAATGCCCGGCTCCGTAACTGTATCAAACATTCTTAGGCTGCTCCAATCAAGAGTTGCCCCCAGACAAATCCACTCTGCTTAATCACCAGAAAAAACCAGAGCGCCGGGCTAGAGCGCGATCGCATAGGCGGCATAGAACGATCGGTGGTCAGGAGACTGTAATAAGACTTCAGAGGGTTATCTAACATTTGGAATTTGATTTATATTGCACAAGATATAGCGCTTTACATTAGTTAATTAAAGCAATTAAAACAGTTCCTCAGCTATTAGACTGATTTTTTAGTGAAATCTATGCGATTCTATGACTGGGTTGGAACGCGACAGGGTGCAGAATCGTCCGTGAATAGCTCAAGACGCGCTTGATTAATCAAACGTGCCCAGTCTCTCAGTTATGACAAAAAAAGTATCGCCTTCCGCTTTAATTCAAGCGATTACATTAACGTTACGATCGCGGTTATTTCATGCTACGACGATTAAACAGTCTGAGAATTTGGCGACAGAAACAATGCCGCTGAACGATCAGGCATCACCAGAGAATGCAGTTCTAGCCGTCACGGAACCTGCAAATAAGAACGATCGACGTTTTGTCCGATTCGGGCATGTCTTGATGATGGGATGTGCGATCGTCGCGGGTGCAACAACCGCGATTCAGCCCAAATTTGCTCAATCGTGGGAGCGAGACATTCAAAGCGCCATGTTCAAAATGCGAGGCGCGATCGCACCTCCAGACAATGTTGTAATTTTGGCGATCGATGATGAAACGTTGCTACAACTAGCTGGATCGAGTCGGTTGCTTCGTCGGAGTGCGTATGCACGAGCAATCGATCGCGTGATGCAAGCGGGAGCGAAAACGGTTGGCGTGAATCTGATTCTCGATTTGCCGAGTTTTACGCAGACTGAGCCTTCGACCGATTGCAGCGATCCGAATCTGAAAGTATCAGAAGACGATCGACAATTACAGCAAGTTTTAGAGCGATACGATGGAAGAATTACTTTGTCAGTCGATAGCGATCGACTGGATAGCCGACAAGGTGAACAGATGCGGTTAGCACTGCCGTTCTGTCCATTTCGCACTCCGAAAGCTTCTTATGGATTGATTGAATTTCCGGTCGAGCCGAATGGCAAAATTCACCGATTAGGCAGTGTCGCGATCGAAAATGCTCGTCAGTCTTCAGAGATGGCAAGCTTCTTTGATCAAGATAAAATTGTTTCGTTTGCTGAAGCGACCTTGCGATCGGCAAATTTACAACCTGCACCGCCGACAGGGAACGCTCTATTTTTTTACGGCGAGGATGGAACGTTTAGCCGGACAACAATTCCGTTTTGGAATGTTCTATCTGAAGAGAATTGGAACAGCGATTATCTCCAGCGGGGACAAGTCTTCAAAGACAAAATTGTGCTGATCGGTGCGACAGCTTCTAATCTTGGGAGTGAGCTAGCAACTCCGGTTGGAATGATGCCATCGGTTGAACTTCATGCGAATGCGATCGCAACGTTACTAAACAATCAATCGATTCGGAATGCTTTTTCTAATTCGCTTATTGCAGGGCTATCCGTTGCCGCTTTAGTGTTGATTGCTGGACTGATTCAGATTCAAGCGAAACAACCGACTGCACGATTAGGATGGGCTGGTACGATCGCGCTTTGTTGGGCAGGAGTCGGATATGCAGCATTTACACAAGGATTGATGATTTTGCCGATCGCAGTTCCGATCGGAGCAATTTTATTCACCGGTGTTTCTTATCTCGGTACTGGACTGGCGCATGAGTATCGTAACAAGCGCCAATTCCGCAAAACGCTGAAACAGTTTGCTCGTGCGCCAATGGTTCAAGAACTGATTCGCGACCAAGAAGACTATCAAGATTTGCTAGAAGAACACGATCAAGCAATCATTGGTAAAAAGCTCCAAGGACGCTACAGAATTACGAAGATCCTCGGCTCTGGTGGCTTTGGTCAAACCTATATTGCAGAAGACACCCAGCGCCCTGGTAATCCGGATTGTGTGGTGAAACATCTTAGACCCACGAGCAACAATCCGAAGCATTTACACTTAGCGCGACGATTGTTCAACTCTGAAGCTCAGAGCTTACAAAAACTGGGAGAACACGATCAAATCCCTCGCTTGCTTGCATACTTCGAGGAAGATGGAGAATTCTATCTCATCCAAGAATTTATTGCAGGAACAATGCTAAGTGCTGAACTCGCGATCGGGAAACATCTTTCAGAAGTGCGGATCGTGGCACTGCTTCAAGATTTGCTGCAAATTCTAGAATTCGTCCATCGTCGCAGTGTGATTCACCGAGACATCAAGCCGAGTAACATCATTGTTCGATCGAGTGATCAAAAATTAGTCCTGATCGATTTCGGAGCCGTGAAAGAACTTCAGCATCAATTAACGGAAACCGATATTGTCACCGCTACGATCGGTATCGGAACTCAAGGCTACATGCCGCCCGAACAATGCGCGGGAAATCCTCGACTAAGCAGTGATCTCTATGCAGT
>JADEXW010000087.1 GCA_015206935.1 Pseudanabaenaceae cyanobacterium LEGE 13415
TCATCGTTACCACCACCGAGACCTGCACCCCGCTGGCGACCGACGGCATCAATTTCATCGATAAAGACGATGCAAGGCGCGTTCGTTTTCGCTTGCTCGAACAAGTCGCGGACGCGGGAAGCCCCCACACCGACAAACATTTCAACGAACTCAGACCCAGAGATCGAGAAGAACGGAACACCTGCTTCACCTGCGACTGCTTTCGCCAGAAGGGTTTTACCCGTTCCAGGAGGTCCAACTAAGAGAACGCCTTTGGGAATTTTTGCACCGACAGCCGTAAAGCGATCGGCATTTTTCAAGAAGTCTACAACTTCGTTCAATTCGAGTTTCGCCTGGTCAATTCCTGCCACATCATTGAACGTGACCTGGGTTTGGGGTTCCATTTGAACTCTGGCTTTTGATTTGCCGAAGTTCATCGCTTGGCTGCCCGGGCCGTTCTGAGCGCGGCGCAACAGGAAGAATAGACCCACGAGCAGCAAGACTGGGAAGAACAGACTGCTTACTGCGCGAAGCCAAAAGTCGTTGCCATCGGTTGCAGGCAGGACAGAAATATCGACGTTGTTGCGGGTCAGAATGCTGATGAGTTCGGGATCACTCGGCAGGTTCACCAGAATACGAGTGCCGTCTTGGGATTGAACCAGTGCGCGAGAGCGATCGCTACTCAGACTGACTTTATTGACGTTGTTTTTCTCAACTTCTTGAATAAACTGGCTGTAGCGCCAGGTTTCACGAGTTTGGGGTTGCTTATCAAAAACCGCCGTAGCCAAGGCAATGACGACGATCGCTAAAAGCGCATATAGCCCTGCATTTCTCCACCGCTTGTTCACCGGGGTTTATCCTCCTGAAATTAGGAATTAAAGAGATCTCAGATTTGTATTGTTAATTTATATTACTCCGTATTAAGACTTCTTGCAGCTATACGGTCGAAATCTGAGAATCGCTGGTTTATCCAATTTAACGTAAGGATTTAACATCGGACTGACTCGCTTGAGCGAAATCCGGCAAAAATGTGAGAATTTCTGATTCTAAGGATTGCTCTCCGGCATGACATAGATATCAATGTCGTGCTTGACCAAAATTTCGATCAGATTCGGATCGTTTGGCAAATTTACCCAAATGCGCTTACCGTCTACAGTTTCAACCAGGGCACGAGTTCGATCGACATTTAATCCAACTTTCCGAACGTTCCGCTGCTCAATCTGTTGAACAAATTCGCTGTAGCGCCAAGTGGTCTCTTGCTTTGGAAGTTGCATTTCAGGCGCGATCGAGATATTGACCTGATAACGAGTCAAAATCTTGATTAGCTCAGGATCGTTCGGTAAGTTCACCAAAATCTGTCTCCCGTCTTTCGTTTCAGCTAGGGCACGAGTTCGATCTGCGCTTAGAGTCACTTTACGAATATTTCGCTGTTCAACATGATTAATGAATTGGCTGTAGCGCCAAACCTCATAGGTTGGAGTGGGTTGAGTTGGGACGATCGTAGAAACTTGCGTCAAAACTACGATCGAACTTCCTGCGATTATTCCCATGAGACTCATTAAAGAGATGTTGATCATTTGACAGTTCGTGACGTTACTCAGGTTCTAGCACAGAAAGAGAATCTGTCATACTTCTACTGAATGAAGGGAGACAGCTTATGCAAATGAGTCTTTGTATCATTGTTAAGAATGAGGCGGAAAATTTGCCAAAATGCTTGTCGAGTGTCCAAGAGCTAGTCGATGAGATGATCGTGCTGGATACGGGGTCAAGCGATCGCACGATTGAAATCGCAAAATCTTTTGGCGCACAGGTTCATACGTTTGAATGGTGCAATGATTTTTCTGCGGCACGAAATGAAGCGCTGAAATATGTTCAAGGCGATTGGGTGTTAGTTCTTGATGCGGATGAAGTGTTAGTGCCGGGGATTGTACCGATTCTGAAAAGCGCGATCGAGCAAGACGATTATTTAATGTTTAATTTGGTTCGGCAAGAAGTTGGAGCCGCACAATCTCCTTATTCTTTGATCTCTAGATTATTTAGAAGACATCCTGAGATTTGGTTTACTCGCCCGTATCACGCGATGATCGATGATCAGGTGATAGCTTTATTGCAACGTGAACCGGATTGGAAAATTGAAGCAATTTCAGAAGTTGCGATTTTACATGAAGGATATCAAGCGGGTGTGATTGCGAGTCGGGATAAGGTGAATAAAGCTCGATCGACAATGGAAGGCTTTCTGGCATCGCACCCGAATGATCCATATGTTTGTAGTAAATTGGGTGCGCTTTATGTCCAAGTGGGCGAAACAGAGAAAGGGATTGAACTATTAGAGCGGGGATTATCGACGGTTGAAGATGTTTCGACAAAGTATGAATTGCACTATCACTTAGGTAGTGTTTATTCAGAATTAGATATTGAAAAGTCTGCTCAACACTATCAAGCAGCAATTCAGCAACCGATTCTACTAAAGCTGAAATTGGGAGCGATTAATAATTTAGCTGGGTTATTAAAAGACTGTGGGGATTTTCAGAATGCACAGGTTTTATATCAACAGGCATTGAAGATTGATCCGAATTTTGCGATCGCGCATTGCAATTTAGGTGCAACGCTCAAAGCAATGGGACAATTCACACAAGCGATCGAACATTACAAGCAAGCAATTTCTCTCAATCCGAACTATGCGGAAGCTTATCAAAACTTAGGTGTCATCTTGCTGAAAATGGGTCAAGTGCCTGAGAGTTTAGAAGCGTTTAGAACTGCGATCGAGCTTCATCAACAAAACAATTCTTCCGAAGCAGAACGACTTCAGCAAGGATTAAAAGAGATGGGGCTATGGTGAAATATTGGTACAACGGAAGCGCGATCGAGTCCAACGAAATCCAACTTGCAATCAATGATCCAGGCTTAATCTATGGTGCAACCACATTCACAACACTACGAGTTTATGGATCTTTGAATCATCGATTAACTCAATGGAATGAACATTGTGAACGATTGAGAACCACGATCGAAGCTTTTTCCTGGCAGGCTCCGAACTGGAAAAACATTCGATCGGGTGCGGAATCGATGGCAATAAACTATCCAGTCTTACGAATTGTTGTGTTTCCAGATGGGCGGGAATGGATTACTGGAAGAGCTTTGCCAATTGATTTAGAAGAACGTCAGCAAAAAGGAATTACGGCTTGGGTTGCTGATGTGGAGCTTTGTCGATCGCTGCCTCAACATAAAACCGGGAACTATCTTGCGCCGTGGCTTGCTCTTCAATCAGCACATCGCTACAACGCTCAAGAGGCGATTTTGATTGATCAATCTGGGCACTGGCTCGAAACAAGTACGGGAACGCTTTGGGGCTGGAAAGAGAATCGCTGGTGGACACCACCGCTAGAGGGAATTTTGCCGGGAATTTTGCGATCGCTTCTCGTCTCTAAACTCAATCCCATCGAAGCAACTTGGCAATCGGGTGAATTTGAAGCGATCGCTTATACCAATTGTGTGATGGAACTGATCCCGATTCATACGGTCATCGATCGAGATCAAATCCATCACTACAATCCAAGTCATCCAGCGTTTCAAGTGTTTCGAGACTGTTTTGAGCAACTACGCTTTTAATCGATCTAAAGCAAGATTGAGCTTCAGAACATTCACACCGGGTTCTCCAAAGATGCCGAGGAATCGTCCATCGGTGTTTTGAGGAATCAAAATCTCAACCTGATTTCGTTGAAGTCCTCTTGCTTTTGCAACTCGATCGATTTGTGCTGCTGCGGCTTCCGGTGTGATGTGTGGATCAAGGCTCGATCCAGAAGTGTAAAGCAAATCCGCTGTGGGCTGAATGCCTGCTTTTTGCAATCTCGGTAAGTCGCCTTCAATCGCTTTACTGGGGTCAGGATCGCCCTTACCTTTGATGCGATCGAGCAATGCAGGATTACTTGGAGCTAAGTTACTCGCGCCCGAAACGCCCGTTTTTAGAACACCTGCATCATCTTTCTGAGGAGTTGCCGTACTGTAACTGGTTGTACTTGGACGACTGTTGAAATAGCGATCGCTTGTAAACGGCTGTCCGATTAATGCTGATCCAACTTCTCGATCGCCCACTCGAATCATGCTGCCATTGGCTTGAAATGGAAATACAACTTGCCCGATCGCGATCATCACAAAAGGATAGATGATTGCTGTGAGAATCCAAAGAATGATTGTCGATCGAACGGCTCGACTCGCTTCACGTGCAAAACTCATAGTTAAAACCGCTCCGGTGCAAACATCACAACAAAGAGATAACCCGACAATGCGACTACCCCTAATCCCAGTAGTCCCAGTGCCCAAGATTGTGTTCTTGTCATTGCACTATCAGAAGCCGCATAGACTAATGGAGCAAGCACAAGATTAAAACAGATTGCTAGAAAGAGATAGGTGGGAGCTTTCTTTCTGCGCCAAGCTGACCAGAGTTCAGCCAGATCTTCAGTCATTGTAGGAATGCGTTTCATAGTTAAGAGATTGGCAAAATAACATCAATGAGCTTAATTGCAATGAACGGAGCAATTACACCACCCACACCAAAGATTAGAATGTTGCGGCGCAAGAGTTGATCAGCGGTTAAGGGTCGGAATTGGACACCGCGTAAAGCGAGTGGAATCAGAGCAGGAATAATCAGCGCATTGTAGATTAGTGCTGAAATGATGGCAGATTGAGCGCTTTTAAGTCCCATGATGTTTAATGCACCAATTCCAGCCGCAGCAAAAATCGTCGGAATGATCGCGAAATATTTGGCGATATCATTCGCGATCGAAAAAGTCGTCAATGCTCCACGAGTAATCAAAAGCTGTTTCCCAATTGTTACTAAGTCAATTAATTTTGTCGGATCAGAATCCAAATCCACCATATTCGCGGCTTCTTTCGCGGCTTGAGTCCCTGAATTCATCGCGACTCCAACATTCGCTTGAGCCAGCGCAGGAGCATCATTGGTTCCATCTCCGGTCATTGCAACTAACTTACCGTGAGATTGTTCTTCGCGAATCACGCTGATTTTGTCTTCAGGAGTCGCTTCAGCAATAAAATCATCTACGCCTGCCTCCTGAGCAATGACCGATGCTGTAATTCGATTATCTCCGGTGAGCATGATTGTTTTCACACCCATGCGGCGTAGTTGATCGAATCGTTCTCGCAATCCCGGTTTTACAATGTCTTTTAGATAGATCACACCATAGATTTCGTCATCTTGGCAGACAGCAAGCGGGGTTCCTCCTAATCGAGACACTCGTTCAAAGGCTTCATCAAGGTCGGCTGGAATGGTTCCACCACGAGAACGGACAAAGCCCTTAATTGCATCTACTGCACCTTTTCGAGCTTCTCGCCCGTTCGGTAAATCAGTGCCACTCATTCGAGTTCTAGCAGAGAATTCGACACCGCTTGCATCGTCTGGATTAAAGTCTACCCTAGCGCGATTTTGTTCAGCCAATCGAACAATCGATCGACCTTCTGGAGTTTCATCAAAGATACTTGCAGCTAAGGCAACCTGGGAAACTTCTTCAAGCGAATGTCGATTTACCGGAATGAACTGATCTGCAAGTCGATTTCCTAAAGTAATCGTCCCCGTTTTATCTAGCACCAAAGTATTGATATCACCGCAAGCTTCTACCGCTCGTCCAGATGTTGCAATCACATTAAACTGAGCGACCCGATCCATCCCCGCGATCCCGATCGCGCTTAATAATCCCCCAATGGTAGTAGGAATCAGAGCAACTAACAGTGAAATCAGAATTGCAATACTTGCTCCCGATCGCAGACTGTTACCAACTGCTTCCCCTGAAATGCTACTAATAAACGTCGCAATATAGTTCACAAGCGGCGACATTGTAGCAACCACAATTAGAAAGACTAAGGTTAGAACTGCTAGCAAGACCGTGAGCGCGATTTCGTTCGGAGTCTTCGATCGCTCTGCACCTTCGACCAAAGCAATCATTCGATCGATAAATCCTTGTCCCGGATCAGCCGTAATCCGAATCGTTAATTCATCAGAGAGCAAGCGTGTTCCCCCTGTCACAGAACTTGCAATATCGGTTCCAGGTTGCTTTAGAACAGGTGCAGATTCCCCAGTAATGGCAGATTCATCGACTGATCCCAATCCTTGAATCACTTCACCATCCGCAGGAATCATATCGCCAGCAATCACTTTGACTTGATCACCCTTACGAAGCGCGGTCGAACTAACTTGCTGAATTGAACCATCAGGAGCAATTTTTCTTGCGATCGTATCCGATCGAGTCGATCTCAGCGCGTCCGCTTGAGCTTTCCCCCGTCCTTCTGCAACCGCTTCTGCAAAGTTCGCAAACAAGACTGTGAAGAACAGAATAAAAGTAATAATGCCGTTCAGAATGCGTTGCTGAGTCGGATCAGCTTGAACCGTTCCAAATAGGTTCGGATCAAGCGTGACGAGAAAAGTAACAATTGTCCCAAGCCAAACGACGAACATTACAGGATTGCGAACTGCAATACGCGGATCGAGTTTAACAAAAGCTTCACGGATTGCTCTTTGATACATTCCAGAGCGATCGACTTTGGGCGTGTGTCTCCGATTTTCCCGTGTTCCACCGGGAACATTGTTCATTCGAGTTTCCATTGTTCCAATACCTTAAATTGATTAGCCCCGCGCAATCTGAAACGCTTCGGCAACTGGGCCTAATGCCAATACCGGGAAGAAGGTTAACGCCCCCAAAATCAAGATCACGCCTGCGGTGACACCTGTGAAGAGTCCGGTATCAGTGCGGAGTGTTCCAACCGTTTCGGGGACTTGTTGTTTGCGCGACATACTATCAGCTAGCAGTAACAACGCGGCGATCGGGACATAGCGACCCATCAGCAAGCTAAAACAACAGCTTAGATTCCACCAAAGCGCCGTTGGAGAAGTTGCAGTTCCAGATGCGATCGCAAACGGTGAAGGTTGCGAATCGCCTAATCCTTCAAAGCCTGATCCATTGTTTGCAGCCGCTGAGGTGTATTCGTAAATCACCTGAGACAAGCCATGAAAGCCTGGATTGCTAATGCCACCTAACTGATCCGGGAATGCAAGCGTGATCGCACCTGGAATTAAAATTGCGATCGGATGCACTAACAAAATCAGAAAGCTTGCAAGAACGACCTCACGCTTTTCGATTTTGCGTCCGAGAAACTCTGGAGTTCGTCCGACCATCAATCCAGTGACAAACACTGCCAGAATTAGATAGGCGAATAGATAAGCTGTTCCTGTTCCTTGTCCGCCCCAAACGATTTGTAGGAACATATTTGAGAGCATCACAAATCCCCCAGTCGGCATGAACGAATCATGGAAACTGTTTACTGCTCCGGTCATTGTTCCTGTCGTAACCGCAGCAAACAGCGAGGATTGTGCCCATCCAAATCGAACTTCTTTCCCTTCTAAGTTTGAAGCTTGTGTATTGAGTAGCGCGTTTACCGCTGGATTGCCGCTGTATTCCCCAATTCCAACCACAATCAAGAAGGATAAAAAGATCACACCCACTAAACCATAGATTAACCAAGCTTGCTTTTTGCTGTTAGCAAACAATCCGTAGGTATAGATAAACGAAGTGGGAATTGCAATCATTGCAACGATTTGAATCAGATTTGAGAAGGGATTAGGATTCTCAAACGGATGAGCAGAGTTAATTGCAAAGAAGCCACCACCATTTTCACCCAGTTGCTTAATGATTTCAAAGTGAGCAACTGGGTCTCGTGCGATCGCTTGCGAGACCGTGGGATCTTCAAGCGTCGGAACAATCGCTGGACCTGCTAACGTTTCTGGAACACCAGAAGCAATCAAGAGAATCGCACCAACAAAAGAAATCGGTAGCAGAATGCGAGTAATCGATCGAATTAAATCAACATAGAAATTTCCCAGCGGTCTACCTGTCAAACCGCGAATAAATGCTGTTCCAACTGCTAAACCTATTGCAGCTGAAGTAAATAAGTGGAAGCCCAGTCCCATCATTTGACTTTCATAACTGAGATAAGTTTCTTTAGAATAATGCTGCTGATTCGTATTCGTCATGAACGAAATTGTAGTGTGCAAAATCGTGTCCCAAGTTGGTGCAGCAACCTGAGTCGGATTCAGCGGAAGAATCCCCTGAGCGGCAATAATTCCAGCGAGCAGCAACATCATCACAATATTGCTGTAAACGATCGCTCTAAAATATTGCCATCCGGTCATGTTCTCTTTACCGGAAACTCCAACTAAGCGATACATCAACCTTTCGACCGGATTCGCGATCGGATCTAGGAGAGTTCGCTGCTCGGTGTAGACGCGAAACATATATCTGCCAAAAAACGGCGTAATCGCTACTACGATCAGTAACGTTAACGCAATCTGAATCCATCCTTGTAACATAGGGTTGAATCCAACTCAAATAAAGGTGTAGCGAGATTGATAACAATTGAGAAACACAATTTCAAATCGGAACGTGCATCAGTTGATAAGTTGTTTGTGTGTCTGTGTTTTATTATGAGAGCTTTTTACAAAATGACAAGATATAAGTTTGTGTATACGGTCTGTATCGGTAAAGATATGTCTTGGGGCAGAGAAGCGTTTAGAGCGTTTAGATGCACCTAAACGTGCTAAATGTATTGATCCGTTGTGTGGCGATCGTTATGCGTTCTCAAGTAATTTTCACGGCATCTCCCGAATTTGCTCAAGTCGCGTTAAATGAATTCCAGATTGTCGATCGACATTGCAAATTCATTCAATGGCTTGATTCAGGAGTTGGTTTGATCGAGCTAAACACAGAATTCTCAACTCTCGCGGCTCAGATTGCGATTACTAAAGCAGCGTTTACTCGGCACATTTGCCCAGTGACGGAAACAATATCGATCGACAATTTAAAAAGCGCTGTTGCTTCTCAGATTTCGCAGTTCGATCCAACACAAACGCTCTCTGTTCAAATTCGTTCTAATACTAAAGAAATCAATCGTTCTGAGCTTAGAAATCTGATTGCTGATGATCTAATTGCAGCGGGATTAAAAGTAGAAGCAAAAGATCCAGCCCAGATCATTTCAATCTTCTGCACTCAAGAGATCGCTTATTTGGGCTTCTCGATCGCAGCTGAAAATCTCAGCAACTGGGCGGGTGGAATGCACCGATTTGCACATGAAGCGGGTCAAATCTCTAGAGCCGAATTCAAGCTACTAGAAGCGATCGATGTTTTCAATTTACAACTACCGAGCGAAGGACTCGCACTCGATTTAGGAGCTAGTCCAGGCGGATGGACAAGAGTATTGCGAAATCGCGGACTATCTGTAGTTGCAGTCGATCCATGTGATTTAGCTGAATCATTGCGTTCTGATTCAAACATTAAACATTATCGACAGCTTGTACAACAGTACTTACCGAATTGCCGCGATCGCTTTGATCTCATTGTAAATGACATGCGAATGGCTCCAGTTGATTCAGCAAAAAATATGATTGCTGCTAGCGAAGTTCTTAAAGAAGAGGGGCTTGCAGTCATGACGCTCAAACTTCCAAGCAAAGGAGTGAAGGGAACGATTGGGAATGCTGTGACTATTCTCGAAGACAAGTATCAAATTATTGGAGTGAGAAATCTATTTCACAACCGACAAGAAGCTACTTTAGTAATGAGAGTTTTTTAGTTCTTAATTCTACGGTTGTTGAGAAGCATTGCACAAAGCAAGTCGTTCTACTGCGGATACAATTCGATCATCAAAGCACTGTTTAGTCTGTGATTCAAGCGATGCTGAAATAAGCAGAGAGTTCGGCGGAATGACACATTCTACAGAATAGGAATAACCAACAAGATAAATTTTTAAGCTTTTGATACGATCGCGATATTGCTGAACTCGTGTCCATAAATCTATGCGATCGCTGTTTTGAGGGATTGGATTCGGTTCATCGTCTTCCTGATTAGAATTGTTCAACCAATCCCAACTCTGATTCCGTTGGTCGGAAACCAACAAAAATTCAGACCAAAGCTCATACAAACGGTCTGCTACAGCAGGTTCTCCCTGCCAAACACTGGGCGGCTTATTGCGTCTCACATCAGGCGGTGCTTCCTCTCCATACAGTTGTTTGGCGGTTGTCAACGCTTGCTCGTATGTCGCTGCTCGCTGTGCAAAGTATCGATCGAGGTTTGCTTCCACGATCGCTAGATCAGCATTCGTTCTTCTAGCGAATTCTAGGGCAGATTGTTTCATTTGGGGTTGAATGCTTTGCCACAGTTGAGTGTGACTATCATAATCTAAAAGTAATTGTCCGTAGTGTAGATGCCGGATCGTGTTGGTTAGCCAAGCCTGCCACCCATCAGCGGTTATGCCCCGCGATCGCAGTGATCGATCTCCGTCTGGATGCTGATTAAACGGTGATACTTGCAACCCATCAATTTCTAAAACCCAAACGAAGAAATCGATATCACGATCGTATCCATGACTGAATACCAAATCCTGCGGTGGTTCTTCATAGCTTGCGAGGTTGAGATTGTACATTGCTTTTCTGAAGTCACTAGGGACAATGTTCTCTGGCAAAGTCAAGATAAAAGCTGTTTGCTCTATCAAACGACTGATAGCAATGGAAATGTTGAATTTCTCACCATCTATCCAGGTTGGTATCAAGGTTGAACGGTACATATCATTTCAAAGTTCGCAATGCTAATCAAGAGTTCACTTCGCAACTGTACTTTGATGATGCACTCACCGATCAGATTGATGCCCAATCACTTTATGCCAGCAGAGGACAGCGATCAATCAGAAATGCTCAGGATGGCATCTATCAAGACGGAGGAGATCAACTATTGCTCTCCCCAACCAAAACCAATCAAGGTTATGCTGCAACCTTCGAGATTGGTTTACAAGCATAAAAAACTCTATAGCAGTAGAAGCTTAGATTAGGACATTTTCGGAGTTGCCCCAAACCCCCAATTCTGCTTGCTCAAGACTCTTACTCCCCCAAACTTGGGGGCTGGGGGGCTTTTCAGAAGTGTCCTAACTGAAATTGGTACTGTTATATTATTCCAAGAACGTCGATCGATAAGCGCGATCGACTAAAACGAAACCTCCCAGGCTGACGGAACTTGGGAGGTTGTTTAAGATATTCAATTGCCGCGGTGAATATCGATTTCGAGAAAAAACCTATGCTTGACGTGAATAGTACTCAACGACCAGCAGTTCATTAATTTGAAGGGCGACCCATTCACGATCGATCACGCTATTGACTTTTCCGGTCATCTTGTTCTTATCGAACTCCAAATGGCTCGGTAAGTTCGACAATCCAGGATATTGCAGATTCGCCTCGACCAACTTGCGAGAACGATCGCGATCGCGCACTGCAATCACATCTCCCGGACGACAGTTGTAGCTTGCAATGTCCACAACTTTACCGTTCACAGTCACATGACCATGATTCACTAACTGACGAGCGCCCGGAATCGTGGGAGCCATTCCCAAACGGAAAACGGTGTTATCTAACCGCATTTCCAAGAATTGCAGTAAGACTTGTCCGGTTGAACCTGCTGCACGACGCGCTTTCCGCACATAGCGAAGCAATTGTTTTTCGCTCACGCCATAGTTGAATCGCAGTTTTTGCTTTTCTTCTAGACGGACTGCATATTCTGAGCGTTTTTTGCGGGCTTGTCCGTGTTGTCCCGGCGGATAAGCACGACGAGCGGATTTACGGGTGAGTCCGGGTAATTCTCCCAGACGGCGGGTGATTCGGAGGCGGGGTCCTCGATATCGCGACATTGAACGTTCCTCGTTTGACTCGAAGATTTAAACAACTTTTCTAGTATAGTGCCTACTCGGTTCAGGCGATAAGCTGAAATTTATTTTTCTCACAATATGTAGGTGCTATACTCAGGCTCACCCGATTTGGCAACGCAGTATGTCTCAACTAAACGACAGTGAAAAAATTGAAATTCTCATCGATCAAGTGGGACGAATGACCGAGAGCATTACCGAGCTGCGAATGGGAATGCAGGCGAGTGTCGTTGATCTTAGAGAAAGTGTAGCAGAATTGCGAACGGGTACGCGAGAGACGATGGCGGAACTGCGAGAAGGCGTGGCGGAATTGCGGGAAGGTGTTTCTGAACTGCGAGAAGGCGTGGCGGAATTGCGGGAAGGTGTTTCTGAACTGCGAGATACTGTCGAGCGTGGTTTTGAAGAAGTTCGAGAAAGTTTTGTTGAAGTCCGAGAAAGCTTCGTTGAAGTTCGAGAAAGCTTTGGTGAACTGAGAACACTGGTCACGACAGGATTTACCGAACTCAAAGCTGTATCTGAGCGACAGGAACGGAACATCGATCGATTAGTCGGAATTGTTGAAACGCTCATTCAAAATCGTCAGAACTAGCCCTTTAATAACGTCACTAAATGAACAAGCTCTGGCAAAATTAACTTCTCTAATGCAAGCTTCACTGCATTTGATGAGCCAGGAAGCGAAAAGATTAATCTACCTGAATAAACGCCTGCGATCGCTCTTGATGCCATTGCTCTCGATCCAATTTCGGCATAGCTCAAAGACCGAAAGATCTCTCCAAATCCGGGCAAGGTTTTCTCAAGCAATTGTTCGATCGCATCATAAGTTGTATCTCTCGGTGCAAT
>JADEXW010000516.1 GCA_015206935.1 Pseudanabaenaceae cyanobacterium LEGE 13415
TTCTCAGTTTCGCGATCGAGCCACTGGTGAAGATGACCTCGTTGCCTTTGGCACACGATAAATCGTGACCGATAAATTTGAAATTGGTTTAGCACCGCCGAAGCAGTAGGATTGGTTTGCTTGAGCAGAAGCTTCTCCTGCTTGCTCTTGTGTCACAGATCCGGTTAGGATGGCGTTGACTTGCTTCTCGAAGAAAAACGTTTTTAGTAAAAATCCGATGAGTTTCTTGAAGATCTCGTGCGCCTGTGCTGGCATAAATATTTCGGAAACTCCCGCGTAATACGCCAATCACACTCCAGGAGTTTCCTCTAACCTCTTCTGAAGATGTTTGAACTGTTCCCAGGTGCGATCGTGGTAAGCGTCACTTGATCCTCTGAAGCTCTTGGTTTTCCGATCGCTTGCATCATGAGAATTGCCTCAGCTTAGGTTTAAGGATGAGATGACGAAATTGGAGTTAAGGATAGGATACCAAGTTTTATTAATGGAGTGGGTTTTCGTTTATGATGCAGGTGTATTAATTTAGAACCTTGGGATTTAATTCTCATGCGTCATCCGTTGCCTGTTCCTAGATTAGTAGTTTCGCCCCTGACTTCGATTGAGCGAGCAGGCTTGCCTGTGCCAGAGGCATCGTCTGTTTTGCCACCGAACACGCTCGCGTGCGCCGAAGGTAGTGATCTGCGTCAGACCTTCGTGGATTCATTTCTAGCAGCACGGGAGTTGCAGCCAAATAGTGTGCGATCGTACCAACAAGATTTGCAGCAGTTTATGGACTGGTGTGACCGTCCATGGAACAGCGTGAGTCAGCGACAGGTGATCGCGTTTAAGTCGTATTTACTGGACGATCGTAAGCTGTCAAAGAATACAGTTCGACGAGTTCTACAAACCTTAAAGTCGTTCTACCGCTGGATGAGTGTGTCGGGTCACGTGACACACGATCCGACAAAAGGGGTGCAACTCCCAGAAGCTGAGGAAGGCGAATCACAAGAGTTGTCTGATGCTGAAGTGAAGCGGATTTATCAGGCGGTGCAGAACTCGAAGTTTCCAGAGCGCGATCGAGCAATCATCACAGCCTTACTACATGGACTGCGTGGGGAAGAGGTTTCAAATTTGAATGTGGGCGATTATCAGACGCAGATAGTTGAGGGTTATGCGTCGAGGCAGTTACACATTCGAGAAGCGAAAGCAGGCAGCACGGGATGGGTCGTATTGTTTGAGGAAGGCATCGTAGAGTTTGAAGCATATTTTGCTTGGTATCGTGAGCAACTGGGACGACCGCTCGAAGCGGATGACCCTATGTTTTTGTCGTACTCGAATCGAACGAAGAAGCAGCGGCAGCGCTTGACGTATTGGGGAATTCGAGAAATCATGCGATCGCTGAAGGAGCAAACGGGCATTGATTTGCATTCGCATCGGGGGCGGCATACGTATGCGACGAATTTGCTGATTAGGTATGGATTGGGCGAAGGGGAAGCGATGAAGTTGACCAGGCATCGCGATCGCAGAAGCTTCAAGCGCTACACGAACAAGAAAGAGATTTATGCCGCTCAGGTCGCGATTCTGCGGGCAAGCGGGCAGCTAACTAGCCACAAGCATTCAGAAGATTGATTGTGATTGCCTGATCATTGGTATTAAAATCTTTTCCCACATATTAAGAATGGACTTTTATGACCTTTAAAATTAGGTAATGACCAATTGACCATTTAGAAAGTCTACTGATAAGTTGGTCACGCTGCTCATCAGTTGACAGGATATCACAATGGAAATTAGCGCTCGTAATGCACTGAAAGGAACGATCAAAAAAATCGAAGTGGGTGCTGTAAACACGGAAGTTACCCTTGAGTTGCGGCTGGAGTCGAAGTGACAGCAGTGATTACAAAAACTTCTGCTGAGCGATTAAGCTTGAGCGAAGGTAAAGTTGCCCATGCTGTGATCAAAGCGAGTAATGTCATGATTGCGATCGACTGAACGATGTTGACCAGTAAAGAAAGTCCTCGTGTGTCTTCGAGTGGGGTTGGTGGAATTACAATTCTCTGCAATCCTTGTAGAGCAAAAATTTGAAGCGATTATAGTCTGACTTAGTGGTCGATCGTTCCAACGATTTCCTCAAACCGGGATTGTCCAAATCGCATGATCGACAGCACATCATCGGATTGATTCGCCACTCGCTCGACTCGTGCATCTAAACTCATACTCAGCGCCGCTTGATAACCTGCTGCTGCAATTTTGTGCTTGACCGAATCGATATAGTCGCCTTCAGGATAAGTGAAATACTGTATCGGCACGCCAAGCTGCTGTTCTAATACTCGTTTGGATTCTGTTAATTCATAGTCAACTTTCTCCGGGCTAAGCGTATCTAATCGCAAATGATTGACGGTGTGAGAAGCAACGGTAATCAGTCCACTCTGTACCATTTCTCGCAGTTGTTCCCAGGTCGCTTTGGGCTTTCCGGCTTGGCTGCCCACATAATGGGTATGCACTGACCAAACTGCCGGATAGTTGTACTGCTTGAGTAAGGGAAACGCATAGCGGTACTCACCAAGGTAGTTATCATCGAACGTCAACAGAATCGGTTTTGGCGGCAAGGGTGCATCAGTTTGGAAATGATCGATCAGTTGCGCGAGGGTGATCGGGGTCAGTCCTTTTTCTTGAATGGTCTGAAAGTGTTGTGCGAGATGTTCGGGTGTGATGTCCCACTCTACGTCTTTGAGCGGCTTGACATCGTGGTACATGATGATGGGGACATCAAGCGATCGCGCTTTGTCACTAATCTGGGGAAAGGGAACAGCCGTGAGAGTCGGTTGGGGTAAGGGTGGAGGTGCGATCGCTGGAGAAGCTGGAGTCGATACATAGCTGACTTCGGCAACGGGTCTTTGCTGAACGACGATCGTACTGCCGATCGCTAATGTGATGCCCAAGACTAAGAGCGCAATCCAGAGAACAATTCTACGCATAACGATGCTGCTCGATTTGTCGAGATAATAGCTCAATCTTTGGGTTCTGCAATGGATTACGACGAATGATTACGTTTTTCGAGAAAAAGTGATCGGGAAGTTAACGGCTCAAACTGGGCTGATGCTGCAACAACTTTTCGGTAATGACGATCGCAATCCTCGCGCTGCTTAATGAGTGTGCGATCGAGCAATTTCTCTGACGATCGTTAAGATTTTTAATAATCTATATATGAACAGCTATTCATGTATTAAGCTGTTTCTAGAATTGAAAGGAGTTAATTCATGTCTACAGTGACTCAGATGAAATGTGCTTGTGACACTTGTTTGTGCATCGTCTCGTTGAGCGATGCGATTATGAAGGACGAAAAACCCTACTGCTGTGATGCCTGTGCCAATGGTCATCCCCAAGGGCAAGGTTGTGGACATACGGGCTGTGGCTGTGATGCTTAGATTCGCTGAATCTCTCAATTGATGACTGAAAAAACCACGAGCCAGCACTTTGAAGATGGGGACGACCTCTGTTGTGACCTTCCCCATCCTGCTCACTCTGATTCTGCAACCCCCGCTGGGATCGCAGCCCTATCGATCGAGCAGGCACAGCGGATGTCAGAGTTTCTTGGCTTTATTGCAGATACTAATCGGTTGCGAATTCTGTCGATCTTGGCAACTCAAGAATTGTGTGTGGGAGATTTAGCTGCGGTTCTGGGAATGAGTGAATCAGCAGTATCGCATCAATTAAGAACATTACGAGCGATTCGATTGGTCAATTTTCGCAAGCAGGGACGGCACGTTTTCTACAGTCTGCAAGATCATCACGTTCTCGACTTTTACCAAGCGATCGTTGAACATCTCGAAGAATCACAGTCTTAAAGTGGGCTACTTGATCGGCAACCCACTCTAAAGATTGATACTATGCAGCGGCAAGTTGACTGAAATCAAACGAAGTCAGCAGATTCGACGTAATAGCAGCATCACGAGTACCAAGCGGATTCAGTCCAAATCGAGCTTCGATAAACTTCTGAATCGACACCGTTTCGGAAGGCGTACTATCGACATAGCCTTTCTTGGCATACGGCGAAATCACGATGTTTGGTACTCGTGTCCCCGGACCCCATTGATCGACCACGGGAGGAGCAACGTGATCCCAAATGCCACCGTTTTCGTCGTAGGTCACGAAGATCGCCGTGTTTGACCAAGCAGGACTGTTACGGAT
>JADEXW010000517.1 GCA_015206935.1 Pseudanabaenaceae cyanobacterium LEGE 13415
CGGTGGGGGTGGCGCTTCTTCGGGAGGAGTCTGAACGATCGTCGATCGAGGAATGATCACCAGTTCAACTGCTTTTCTCAAGTCCTCTGCATTGACCTGTGTGCGACCTTCTAACGCGGCATGAGCTTTCGCAACTCGAAGCGCGAACAGTTCGGCTCGATGTCCCTGCACTCCACCCCGAACGGCTTCTGTAACTAAGTATTCAATCTGATCCGAACTAATCTGAACGTCTTTGAGCCACTCCCGCGCCAAGATAATCTGGGTTTTTAGCGCATCAATGTCTTCGTTGTATTGTTCGAGAAATTTCTGAGGTGAATTAGAATAGCTCGTTGCTTGTTCCACGGCTTGAACTCGATCGTCGAGTCCCAAAACCATATCGGCTGATAACGAGATCGCAATTCGATCGAGCAAATGTTCCCGCAGTGTTCCTTCTTCTGGATTGTAAGTTGCGATCAATAACGGCTTACAGGGATGCTGAAAACTAATGCCTTCCCGCTCGATCTGATTACGTCCATCGGTTAAAACAGACAGCAATAAATTAGAAATCTGATCATCTAAAAGATTGATCTCATCGACATACAAAACGCCACGATTTGCTTCTGCCAATAGTCCAGGCTGAAAAACTGTTTCACCTTGTTTAATCGATTGACTCACATCGACTGATCCAAGCAATCGATCCTCAGTCACACCCAAAGGAATTTGCACAAACGGGGCGCGAATCACTTCAGTTGGCACTTCTTCAACAGTTCCGAACTGTTCCAACGTGAAATCATCCCATTCCGCGATCGCGTTCGGTTCACAGTTACTAACCGAATCTTTCACAACCTCGATCGGTGGCAAGAGTGCATGAATCGCGCGAGCCATCACAGATTTGGCAGTTCCGCGCCTCCCCGCGATCACCACTCCACCCAAACCGGGATCAACCGCAGCAAGCAGCAGCGCAAGTTTAATCGCCTCTTGCCCGACAACGGCGGCGAGGGGAAACGCAGTAATTTGAGAATCGATCGTGGCAGGCATTGATAAATTTGAATTGCTATCAAGATCCACAATACCAAGATCTGTAGCTAGATTTCGCCGCAATCTGAAAGGTTTGATATAGTACTCGAATACCAACTGGTGCGAGTTATGCCGATTAAACCGACTGAGATTTTGAGCTTGCTCGATCGTAAACGTGAGGAATTCATGTCGTTTGATCAGGCTGCCCTTCAAGCGCTGCAACAGTATGGAACGGCACTGCTTCAAATGTCTCAGAAGTCGGATCAAGCCTTGCTCAAAGCGTTGGACGAAATGGAAGATTGTGGAGCGAGACCGCTTGAACCATTGGGATTGTTTCCCGAATGGATTATGCACTCGAATCTAAGCTGGCAAAATCGTGAAGAAAGCTTGGAATGGGTGCGCGATCATATTACCGGAATTTCGACTTTTTCCGTTGATGGTTCCCAAATCTATCCCAGCAAAGATTTCTCGATTCCAGTCGCATTAGTTCAAATCGGTTGGTTCGAGAATGATCACCTCCCATCCAACCAGTACGAAAAGGATATTCGGGTCGATATTATGACTCCGAGTGATTTGAAAGTGGGACGAGGGGATTTAGCCGATCGAAGAGTGAATTTGCGACGATTTGAAATGGAATGCGATCGCATTATTCAATACATGGAAGAACACGCTGGAAGCAAAACTTGTCTCGCGTTCTTTGATGGTTCTTTGATTGCGACTTTTGCCGAAGCATTTGACGAAGAAACTCGAACCTTCTATGTGAGATGTATTCGCAGTGTATTGCAAGCGAGTGAAGACTATCGCGTTCCAGTAGTTGGATATGTCGATACTTCGAGTGCGCGAGATTTGACGGAAATGTTGCAGCGATTGTGCAATCTACCCGAAAGTAAAACAATCCACGATGCTCAGTTACTCAATCGAGCGAAAAACAAAATGCAGTGGGGCGATCGCACTCCACTGTTTCTTTCGCAACGTCCAGGTATTCGAGATTTATACGGGCATCATCGCGATCGTGTTGCGTTTACTTATTTGAAAACGAATCGGGATAGTTATCCGGCTCGAATTGAATTGCCGCTATGGATTTACGAAGAAGGTTGGCACGATCGTATTTTAGATTGGGTGCGGGCTGAGATCGTAATCGGTGGCGGATACCCTTATGTGATTGAAACAGCGGATCAGGTTGCTGTGTTGAAAAATGACGATCGACAAACGTTCTATCGATTGTTGCAAGACTGGGCAGACAAAGAGGATTTGACGCTCAGACTATCACGCAAGATGATCAGCAAAGTGCGACGACGATAGTTAGAACATTGCTAATTTCTTAAGTCCAATTGAAGCTCTGGCATGAATGTATGCCGGATCAGCATAGTGATTAATTGCTCGATCGTAAGATTCGATCGCATTTCCATATGCGCCAATTTCCATCAATAACAATCCGCGATTAAACCAAGCTTGATGATAGTCAGGCTGTAAAAAGGTTGCTCGATCGTAGTTCTTCAGTGCTTCTGCATTTCGTTTCAGAGCAGAAAGCGCATTGCCTCGATAGTTCCAAGCTTTCGCACAATTTACATCTGCTTGAATCGCTTGATCAAAGTATGCGATCGCTTCTAAATATTCTCCCCGCTGACAACATTCACAGCCCTTTTCTAAACTCATATCCAGCACCTCATATCCCAGCAATTTAAGTATCTGATCAATGTTCTCTACCGTCCGGGTGGGATATCTCGACTCGATCTGATTCGGTTAGTAGAGTTGAACAACTGCGATCGCTTTCTACACTAACAATAAGACAGTTTGACAGTCTCTCTTTGCTTCGTTGTTTGCGGCTAGTGCCCCCTAAATCCCCCAAATTTGGGGGACTTTGAAGGTGGAAAGCGCTTTAGAGTTCTAGAAATTTTTCTTGCTCAAAGTTCCCCAGAATGGGGGATTTAGGGGGCATGAATGAATTGAAATGGAGCGAATGATTTAGTCGAACTGAGGTTAAAAATGACATTGAGGGCAAACCAGTGGATTCATCATTTAACACAATTATTGAAATTCTTTTAGGGATTAGCTTAAGTGCTGCGGCTGGATTTCGTGTCTTTATTCCGCTATTAGTCTTGAGCGGCGTTTCAGTGTTTGGGCATTACGACTTACCGACTGATTTCGATTGGATTGAGAGCATTCAAGCGTTTGACTTATTCGCGATCGCCAGTGTTCTCGAAATTATTGGCTATTCAATCCCTTGGTTTGATCACGCACTCGACTTTCTAGCGACTCCTGCCGCGATGATTGCAGGAACGATCGTAGCCGCTTCGGTCGCTCCTGATATGAATCCGTTGATTCAGTGGACATTAGCGATCGTCGCCGGTGGCGGAACGGCTGGCATTACGAAATTGCTTACAAATATACTGAGAGGAACTTCGACAGCGGCTTCCGGTGGATTGACGAATCCGATTTTTGCAGCAGTGGAATTGGCGATCGCAACATTACTTTCTTTTTTAGCGATTACTTTTCCTGTGATTGCAGGTCTGCTTGTGATTGGATTGTTCGGCTTCGGAATCTATCAAGCAGCAAAATTGATCAAACGTTGGCAAACTAACCGAGAATCTCGTCAACTGTGATCGCGATTCCTGGAAACGCTAAAAGCTCGATCGATTGTCCGCGCGTATAAGTTTGAAGCGATCGATATCCACTTGCACTTGGTTGCCGATACACTTCGACTAATTCTGCATTCACATCTACGATCCACGCTTCAGCGATATTGTCCTCAGCATAGAGGGGAATTTTAATTGTGCGATCGTACCGAATCGTTGAATCTGAAACCTCGATCAGCAAAAATACATCGTTCGGAGTGGGATGCGCAGAAGCATAGAAATCGTCGCGAGGTCTAACAACTGCGATATCTGGCTGAGGTTCAGAAGACTCATCGACCTCTACAGGATTCTGCACCGTGACGAGAACGAGATCGCCAAATTTTCGATTAAACAAGCGGTTCAATCGATTTACTTCTGCTGCGTGTCTCGTTCCGATGGGTGTCATCTCAACAATTTCTCCTCGAATTAATTCCACTCGATCGCCTTCTTGGAAAACTCCAGCTTCGATCATGCGGTGATATTGCTTGACCGTGAACAATCGCTTCAGAACTTCGGTTGTCATAGCAACACTCCCAGCAATAGTACATCTA
>JADEXW010000518.1 GCA_015206935.1 Pseudanabaenaceae cyanobacterium LEGE 13415
AAGAAGCCTTCGGAAGCAAAATAGCGGTATGGATAAAACTCGAATTCATTGGGACTTTTGCTGGTTAAGCCTTGCCCAACAAGTAGATCAATCTGCCGACGCGCTTCTCTTTCTAGGTGAATGGCTTCGTCGCGTTCTTCGTGAGTGGCACTCCCACGGGCAGCGCGATCGACAACTTGCCTTGCATGGTCGAGTTGGCAGCAAGCATCAGCATACAACTCACGCCAGCGATTACAAGCGCGATCTAAAGCATTCGTCGCGTCCTCAAAGATAAGTGTTAACCACTGTTGAGAATACCAACTGAACCGCGCTAAATCTTGTTGAGCATAGTGATCGCTGAGAATAGTGTGCGCTGCTTGAACGCAGTGTCGGAGTTGGTCAGACGAGAGCGTTAAGCGATCGCAGAGTTCATCTCTGAGCGGATAGCCGTCTTTTTCCAAATCTAGAATTTGGTTCATCGACTCACCGAATTGCACTCCAGTTGCAGCAAGCCACATTGAGTAGAGATGAGACTCAATCAGATCAGGGTTTCCAAGTTCTAGTTTGGGTGGAACGACAACGCCTGCAACCATTTGGTTTTGATGGTGGAAGAAGTATTGATCGTGTCCGCTGCCTGCTGAAGCATAGGTAATCACAAGTGCTTCTTGACCACTACGACCAGCGCGTCCACTGCGTTGAGCATAATTTGCAGGACTGGGGGGAATGTTCCGCATGTGGACAACACTCAGATCAGAAATGTCGATGCCCAGTTCCATTGTGGGAGAACAGAAGAGTGCTGCGAGTTCTCCTTTGCGGAATTGGTCTTCGCGTTTTTGGCGATCGCGAGTTTTGACTTGTCCAGTATGTTCCCGTCCTTCCATATTGCGGGTTTGGATGGTTGGAGTGTTGTAGAACGATTGGAAGAAACGGTTCACGGGGAGTTGACTCTCTTCGTTCCCTTGGAGGCGACGAATGGTTAATGGATCAGGCGCGATCGTATCGACTGTTCGAGCCTGCCAAACTAGCGCGTCAATTCTGAGTTGAACATCTTGTCCTTCGTAGATCAGAAGTCCACCATCGCGTAGAACTCTGAGTAGGGCAGTGACTAGCTCGTTGTAGTTTGCTTCAGGTAAGGATTCTTGTAACCAATTCCAAGCTTTTGCAGAGCGGAGGAAGCGACCAACTGCACTTTTAGCGGTTAGCTTGACAGTGCGGCGGCGGCTTTTAGAAGCATGAGATTCAGTGGGGCTTGCAGTTGCCCAAGTTGCTTCATGTAGCAATTCAAATTCATCGAAACACCAGGGATCAGCGATCGCTTGTCGAACTTCTCGCTTCAGGCGTTCGAGGCGTTCGGGTTGGAGGAGATCGGCATCGATCGCGAGTTCACGGCGAAGGTGATCGAGCAATGCTTTGGCAGCAATGAAACGTTGCTTAGGAGAGGCTTGAAGTAGAACGGAATGGGGATGGCGTTGCCAAAGTCCTGCACCAGAACAAATCTCTTGAAGATCGAGATATTCAATTTCGAGGAGTCCGCTTTGTTCTAGATTGGGTTGCACAATGCGCCATCCTCGGCGCAAATCTTCGTAGAGCCGATATTCCAGTAAATTTCGGAAGGTTTCATCGGTACGGCGTTTTGCATTCTCTGTGAAAGCTTCTTGCCGAGCATAGCTAATTGGTTCTAGTTGCATCGCTTGGAAGACTGCTCCTGCTAACTCACTATGCGTTAGAGTTTGCTTGTTTTGGAGAGCGCGATTGAGAGCAGTGCGGAGAAAGCTCGTTTGTACAAAATCATTGAAGTGACCTGCTTGTAGCGAGGCATCTTGGCGGTTATCCGTAAAGCTCAAGATTTTTGCAGCTTCGGAGTTTTCACCTAAAACCTCTTTGAGACGGCTAACGGTGGAAAGGCTTAAAAGTGTGGTTGCAGTACTTCGTCCTTCGCTGCTGAGGCGAGAGAGTTTCGAGAATTCATTTTTCTTTTTGTCGTGAACTACGCCGCAGTTCAGACAGGTGAGAAAGGGCTTTGGAATGAACCAGCAGGAAGTCCCTTTGAGAAGAGAATTCGTTACAGTTCCATCGGGAAGAACTGGGACGCGGCGGGGAATGAAGTGAATGTATTCTTTCTTTGGCTCACGTCCATTGCGTTTGGTTTCTTTGAACCAATTATCGGGTAAGCGGTCTTGATCGGCTTCTTCCCATAAACCGGGTTCGTGCAAGGTAAGATAGCCTTCCCAGGTGTCTTCGTCGATCGTATCTAAAGCAGTCGGTAGCATTGGGGTGATGCGTTGTTTTTCTGTGTCATAGCGCACGACATAGTAATCTTGACCACATTCCCGGCAGAATACGAGCGGGTAGAGTAAGCGATCGTCACTTGTAATATATTGCCCTTCTAGCGTGAGTTCACGTTTTTCGGTTGGCTCGATCGTGGCGTAGACGCTGCCGCCTTGGGAGATAAATTGGTGCAGGCGGAATGCAAGTCCTTTTGTTTTACTTCCCCATAGGAAAAGCTGTTTGAGCGCATCTAGGCAGGGTGCGATCGCAAGTTGGGTTTGTTCGGCAAGATGTTCTGCACCAGTTTCAAGCGAAATGGGCGATCGACGAATCAAGTGTCCATCTTCTTGAGCAAGTCCAAAGTTCATTTCGACCCAGGCAGCAAGGGGATGGGATTTGAAGGCTTCGAGTGTTCGGTCTGATTCGGGAGGGAACTGGGTGAGAGAGTTGCTGAGTTCAGCGATCGTGGGTTCAGGACGAGTAATCGATCTCTCTAAAGTTTCGTCAATCACGCAGTCAGGCTTGATTTCTGTACCAAATAGTTTGCTTGCGACATTTGCGACGGTAGTGCGGCGATCTTGGCGATTGCCTTCTGTGGACATGGTGGCACTGGTTCCAATGCAGATGATGTTGCGACCCGATCGCTGACGCAGTTTACGAATGAGGAGCGCGACATCTGCACCTTGACGACCTCGGTAAGTGTGTAGCTCATCTAGGACTAGGAATTTTAGATCTGGGGATTCTACTAGCATTTGCTCATGGGTTCGGGTGAGCATTAGCTCTAGCATGACGTAGTTGGTGAGCAAGATATGAGGCGGATTGTTTTGAATATCGCTTTTCTGAGATAAGCTTTCTTGTCCTGTGTATTTTGCAATGCGAATTGGTGTATCAGGAACTTGCTTAAGGAATTTGTTTAGTTCTTCTTCTTGAGAGTTGATGAGCGCATTCATTGGATACACAAGAATTGCTCGCACTCCTTTCACTTGAGGGTTACGAAGGAGATCATCGAAAATTGGCACTACATAGGTCATGCTCTTACCGGAGCCTGTTCCAGTTGTAACGACGTAGGGCTGTTGGCTTTGGGCAGTGACGAAGGCTTGCTCTTGGTGATAATGGAAGCGAAATGGGTTGCCGTCTTTGGAGAAGTACTGGATGCAGTTTGGGTGTAGGACTTTGCGTTGAGCAAGTTCAGTGACGGTTGCACCTGGTTTGTAGGAGGGATTCAGTTGTAGCAAAGGATCAGTCCAAAGCTGACCCTGATCCAGCGATCGACTAACAAATTCTTTAACTCTCGAATCCCGAATCCTTAGGAAGCCTTCAATGTAGCTGCGGTAATCTTGAATGACTTCATCCCGAAGTTTGAATACATCTAATCTGTTGGTTTTGACGATCGCAGTTTTTTCAGTCTGCTTTTTTTCAGTCTGCTCAATCACACAGCCAATTCTTTGTAATAACTGACCTTGCAGCGTCGGTGTAGCGGTCGAAAGATCAAAGCTTTGCTCTAGTTCTGATTGTTCCCAATGCTCAGGAATGCTACTGAACAGAAGCTCCAATTTCTCAGGTTCGATCTGATCCACGCCTGTACAATTAATGTGCGCCATACCTTGGGCAATGAAAGTACTTGTAGCGGCGATCGCGGCTTTGTTTTGTTGCAGAAGATCACAGAGTTGGATGGGGAGCTTCATAGTAAGTTCAAAAGTAGTACAAAGAGTTGGCAGATCCGAGATTATTTCTTGGGTTTCTTTTTGCGAATTTCCCAGGCTTGCCAGAAGGTTTCTGGAGAGGATTGATTCCAAGTGCGCGTTGCGATCGCTTTGTTCAAACCCAGTTCGATACATTCTGCTTTTGCTTTTTGTAGCAGGGGGTGATCTTTGCTAAGTACTTTGTCCCAAATAACAATCTCCTTACCT
>JADEXW010000519.1 GCA_015206935.1 Pseudanabaenaceae cyanobacterium LEGE 13415
GGTGAAGTTTGCATGAACGCTGCGAGTTTCTCGGTTTCAGCTTTCCAATTGATAACGAGATCGCCACTCGATCGAGCAATCAGCAAATTTTCTGCAACGGTCATCGCGGGAACTGAGGTGAAATGCTGGTACACCATGCCGATCCCATATTTCTGAGCATCACGGGGAGAAGCGATCGAGCAATCCCGCCCCTCTAATTGCACCTTCCCGCTATTGGGAGCATAAAACCCCATAATGCACTTCACGAGCGTACTTTTTCCCGCCCCATTTTCACCCAAGAGTGCATGAAACGTTCCCGGTTTAAGCGTCATCGAAACGTGATCCAGTGCGGTGAAGGTTCCAAATCGTTTCGTCATTTCCCGGACTTCGAGCAGCGGCGGGAATGATTGCGTTTCTAAAGTCGAAAGTTCAGTTGCAGTGGTCATAAATCTGGATGTTGTAAGGTGCGAGTAATCCCGTAGAGACGGTTCGCTGAACCGTCTGTACAAATATCGGGTAAATGCGATCAATTCAACGTGCCCAACGCACCAGGAGCGCCGGAAATCGTCCGTTTCGGTGAACAAGTCAAAATCATAATGAGCAACGTCAACACATACGGAGCCGCATTGAACAAATAATATCCAGTCTCAATCCCAACCCCTTGCAGTGCAGGCCCGATCGCTTGCGCTCCCCCAAATAGCATCGAAGCCCACAAACATTGGATCGGATTCCACCGCGCAAAAATCACCAGCGCAACCGCCATTAATCCTTGTCCACTCGAAATTCGTTCCGACCAACTACCGGGATAATACAGCGACAAATACGCGCCCCCAATTCCCGCCAAAAAGCCGCCTGCCATAATACACAGCATTCGCACTTTTTTAATCGAAATCCCCATCGCCAAAGCTGCCTCTGGGTTGTCTCCAACAGCTCGAACAAATAAGCCCCAGCGCGTTGCTTTGAAAAACCAATTCATCAGAGGCGCGATCGCAATTCCCAAAATGAACAGTAGATTAATCCGAAACGTTTGTTGAATCTGCGGGATCGAACTCCAATCCCCAAGCCCGATCGAGGGCAATCCAGGTGCAGACGGTTGAATAAACGGCTTTCCTAAAAAGAACGCCAACCCGCTACCAAAAATAATCATCGCAATCCCAACTGCAACATCATTCACCTTCGGCTGTTGAGATAACCAAGCGTGAATCAACGCCAGCAACATTCCAGAAATTCCCGCCGCCAGTACACCTAGCCAAGGAGACACAGCACTTCCAACGGTTCCTTGAGCGAGATAAGACACTGCATACGCGCTCATCGCTCCCATCAACAAATTGCCTTCCAAGCCGAGATTAATTTTGCCGCTTTTCTCGGTCAAACATTCGCCCAAACTGACAAACAAAAAGGGTGCGCTTCCTCTGAGCGTTCCAGCTACGATCGCTAAAGGCACTCCCCACCATCCCAGTGCTTCTGTTGCCATAGTGTTTAACCTCCCTGAACGGCTGACGATGCGGATACTTTCGGCTCCGGTTCTTTGAAAATCTTGAATCGCCCATACAGTGATTCACTGTAAAGCACGACTAAAAAGACGAGTCCTTGTAAAACATATACGGTGGCATCCGGGAGATCTAATCGCCGTTGTAGAATACTGCCGCTTGCCAGAATTCCACCGAATAAAATCGCGATTAAGCTGGCTGCGATCGGGTTATTCCGCGCGACGAATGCAACCAAAATTCCTGAGTAACCATAATTTGCATTCAAGGATTCATTCGCTCGTCCATGCACTGCGGCGATCTCCACCATTCCTGCCAATCCCGCACAAGATCCAGCGAGGAAACAGATCGCAAGTGTTAATTGTCCAACTGGAAGCCCTGCAATTCTTGCAGCCTTGATATTCCCACCTGCGGTTCTAGCTGCAAATCCAAACGTCGTTCGTTGAATCAGAAAATAGGCAACCACACAGGCAATAATCCCGTAAATCAATCCGTAGTGAACTCTAGGCAAAAATGGAATTGTACCTAAACGATCGAGATCCGGAATCGCATAGCTCGAAGGCTTATTCAACGAACTCGGATCGCGCATCGGACCGCCCACCAAATGATTCAGAAGCGCGATCGCAATATAATTCATCAGCAAACTACTAATCGTTTCATTCACGCCGCGATAATGCCGCAACGCTCCCACGATCGCGATCCAAATTCCGCCCCCGATCATTCCAGCGATCGCCATTGAAGCTTGAGTCACCACCGCTGGCGCTTGATTAATCGCAGACAATCCTACGATCGTCGCTGCAATTCCGCCAATCACCAACGCCCCTTCATTCCCGATAATCACCAATCCCAATCGAGCAGGCAGCGCCGTACAAAGTGCCGTCAACATCAACGGAGCCGCCCGAATCAGAGAATTCTGAAACGATGACCAGCCTCCGAACGCCGCTTGATAAATTGCTCCATACACTGCAAACGGATTTGCACCCGCAGCAAAACAGAAGATTCCGAACAAAACCAACGAAAAGAGAAGAGCCGCGATCGGAATACAGATCGCTTCCAAGGTTTTGCGCCAATTTCCGCCAGTGAGCATTTGCATACCCTATATGAATCTCAGTATTTTCTCTTTTTCACGACGCTAAAAATGTACCGTTGCTTACGAATTCTATAGCCATACCCATTTCAGTTGGGACACTTCTGGAAAGCCCCCCAGCCCCAAGTTTCTACCGTGTATACACAAGTCCTTTTTGCTCCGTTAAGAGCGGATCGCGCCCCCTAGCCCCCAAGTTTGGGGGAACAAGATCCGGAAGTCCCCCAGAATTGGGGGATTTAGGGGGCACGATCAATCAGCAACGAAGCGAATTAGATTTGTGTGTACACAGTAGAGTTTGGGGGAGCAAGAGTCTTGAGCAAGCAGAATTGGGGGTTTGGGGGCACAAGCCGACTCAAACGAAGCCAAAACAGTACGGCAATCTCAAGAATTAAGGTTGTGTAGCAAGGTTGATTTTCGGAACTGAAATCGCACGTTACCATGACCAGTAAGAGTTTCACACCTCACTTATGAATCTTCTCACTCAAGTTCTTCACATTGTCGGTTCTGGTGCGAGTGCTTACGTTCTTTCCAGCAGCATTCGTGATTCCAAAACTCGTCCCAATGTTCTCGCAGGCTTTCAAATGGCAGAATCGGGAGCCGTTCCTTTTCTGCAAGCTCTACGCGATCGAGCCGCTTCTGAGGGCGAAACTTGGTTAGCGGAAAAACTCGATCGACATGCCAACGATGAAAAGCGCCACGGTCAAATCTTTGCTCACGGTCTAAAACAACTGAATCGCAAAGTGATGGATTTCAGCAAAATGCGCGAACGGGAGCTGGATGGCAACCCTAGCGAGCAGCGGAGTCCGTTTTTTGGTACCTACTTCAGAGGCTATACTCAGGAACAATTAAAGCCTGAAAACCTTGAGTGGAGCGTGTTTATGGCAAGCACGTATATTCTCGAACTCGATGCCAGCAATGACTTTGTGAGAATGGCGAATGCGTTACCCGACGATCCGACTAGCGCCAATTTGAAAAAAGGAATTATGAGCGTGGCGCAGGATGAAACTGGACATGCGGCTTATTTGCGGGAAGCGATGGAACGCAGATATGGAGCGCGTCAGACTCAACTTTTGATCGATGAGTGGCGATCGCGAAAAGTCGATGCGATGCTGGCTGCCATGCAGGGCTTCATCAGTAAAGGCGGCAAGATGGCTCAAATGGTCGAAGAAGGTGCGCCTGTAGACATGCAAGCGGTCGAACAAGTCGCAGCTTAAATTCCCATTAAGCGAACCGTCCACGATCGTCGATCGTGCGCCATGATAGAAAGCGCTCATTTGATTCGCCCCTTGGATATGTTTGCGAAATTCTTTCGACTGTTCAAAACCTGCATCATTCTTGTCTTTGTTGCACTCGTTACTTCTGGCTGCGTCAATTACGATGTTGGGATTCAATTTGACAGTCCAAACCGAGGGGCGATCGTTCAGCGCATTCAACTCGACGATCGTTTATCGACTTTCACAGGCGGTACGGCTCAATCTTGGCTTTCAAATATCGATCAGCGAGTTAAACGTTTACAAGGAAAAACTCGCAGACTTTCAAATCAAGAAGTTCTAGCGACGATTCCATTCAGTAACGGACAAGATCTAGAAAAA
>JADEXW010000520.1 GCA_015206935.1 Pseudanabaenaceae cyanobacterium LEGE 13415
ATTCTGTCGATCGCACCAATATTTCAAGTGTGACCCGAAGTGATTGAACTATCATTTCGCGTTGTCGATCGCACAATGAAACCCGGTTAATATCGCGATTCTTCTCACTGAAAAGGTTGAGGAAACAAACTTCATGACTAAAGATATGTTCAAGTCACGCTGGCTCAAGTTCCTATCTAGAGCGCTGATTGCAATGTGTTTAGTGTTCTGCACGTTGTTAATTGCAGAACGAGTGTTTGCGGCTGATCCTGGTGGAAGTAAGACAGGAGCAGCAGCCGACGCGCAAGACGCGCAAGCCAATTCCTTCGTGATCACTGAGCCAACGGATAAAACTGCTCCAGACTATGCAGAAAAAGAGAAAGCGTTTCAAGAATTTAGAACACAATCTGAACGGGAGCCTTTAGCAATTCGACTTGCAGATTCAGTGGGACAAAATCGGATTGCCATTAACTTGATGTGGACACTGGTGACAGGCTTCCTAGTCATGTTTATGCAAGCTGGATTTGCATTAGTTGAAACCGGATTTACCCGCGCTAAAAATGCTTCTCACACGATGCTGATGAACTTCCTCATCTATGTCATCGGTTTGACTGGATTTTGGATTGCAGGATTCGCGATCATGTATGGTGCGATGCCTGTTGCCTCCTTGGGCGGAACAGCAGGACTCGATGCTAGTAAGGAATTCGTACTCAATTTATTTGGAAAACCCTTCGGATTGTTCTCGACCAATGGATGGTTTTTGAACAATGATGTCTATGATGTTGGCGTTTATACGATCTTCCTGTTCCAAATGGTGTTCATGGACACCGCTGCAACGATTCCAACTGGATCAATGGCAGAACGTTGGACACTGAAATCGTTTGCTATCTATGGCTTTTTCATGTCGATGATTCTGTATCCATTGTTCGGGAACTGGGCTTGGGGCGGTGGTTGGCTCTCTCAGTTAGGAGTGAACTTTGGATTGGGACATGGATACGCAGACTTTGCAGGATCGGGAGTCGTTCATGCTGTTGGAGGACTGTGTGCATTAGCGGGCGCGATCGCACTTGGACCGAGAATTGGCAAATACAACGAAGATGGCTCTGCAAATGCAATTCCTGGACACCATATTCCGATGGCACTACTTGGAACATTCATCCTGGCGTTCGGTTGGTTCGGGTTCAATCCTGGAAGTACGTTAGGTGTTGCTGGCGGTGGTTTGAATCGCGTTGGTATCATTGCAACTACTACCATGATTGCGGGTGCAGGCGGCGCGTTGAGTACAGCTTTGTATATGATCTTCCGCAATGGTAAACCTGATCCGACAATGATTGCTAACGGATTGTTAGTGGGATTAGTTGCAATCACTGCTCCATCTGGATTTGTGGGAGCAACCGCAGGCTTTATCATTGGTGTCATTGCTGGAATTCTAGTTTGTCTTTCTGTGGAATTCTTCGATCGCATTCACATTGATGATCCAGTAGGTGCAATTTCTGTTCACGGGGTTGGCGGATTGTGGGGTGTCATTGCGCTCGGATTGTTTGCAGATGGAAGTGCCTTCTATGGTGGCGCTTGGAATGGTGTGGCTGGATCAGTGAGAGGCTTATTCTATGGTGATCCGGGTCAGCTTGTGGCTCAATTAGTCGGCTGTATCACGCTGATCATTTGGGCGTTTGGGTTTTCGTTTGTGTTCTTCAAGGTGCTAGATAAGTTCGTCAAGCTGAGAGTACCAGCCCAAGTAGAAATTGATGGCTTAGATGTGGAAGAAACGGGCATTTTGGCTTATCCCGAATTCAACTTAGCTCATGGTGCGATGTCGAGAGTAGAACCTTATCCGATGGGTAATCCGTTGAACACTGGGGAATACTAACGACTTCCCTAATTTTGAATTTGGAACGTGGTCGATCGATCACGTTCTTTTTGTCTTTTTGTAGTTGAAAAGAATCTATAACCATTATTAAACTGTACCTATCACTACATTTTTCTAAGGTGATCTTGCTTTCTCTTTCGACGTTTGCTTTAGCGATGGCATTGATGGCGGCTGTGAATCTAACCGGAACGCTGCGAGTATCAGAGGAAGGGGAACGCGAAGGAATTGACATTCACGAACATGGCGTTCCTGCTTACCCTGAGTATGTAATTCAGCCTTCCGCACCTGCAACAAATCCAATTCCAGGTGCAGAATCCGCTGATCCATTCTTACGATAAAGCTCGATCGAAGGTCGAGACCCTGACTGGCTGAACGTGGTTCGATTGGATCACGTTCTTTTTTATGCGATCGAGGTCATGGTAATTCCCATTACGCCCCAAGCCCGAAAGAATTCTCGATACAGTTCTTTTGCCGCTTCACTCAAATCGCCATCTGGAGCAATTTCGCCACCTGTGATAAAAGTTCCGCGATCGCTTTCAAAACACAATCGTTGCACTCCCGATTCATCGGTTTGAATCACTAATCTTCCGTTTGCTAACACTTGTCCCGATCCACTCGATACCGAAAATCGCATCATTAAAGCTTGATTAACGCCTTTACCATTATGCCGACTTTGGTTTCTTCATTCGTTCCAAGCTCAAAGCAGTTACCCCGATCGTCACCAGCAAAATTCCCATAATCTGCACCCAGTCAAGTTTCGTCCGAATGATCAGCGCCGCTAGAACAGCAGTGAGAACGGGCCCACTCGATGCAATAATCGATGCTTGTGCGGCTCCCATGTATCGCACCCCAAAATTATTTGCCAAATAACCCACTAAGGTAAATGCGCCTAAAATCAATCCACCGCCAAAGAAGCCAATTCGCGCTTCAGGCAAAATCGATACGCCAAGCGAAATCGGCAACGATAAACTAAAACTCGACAGCACCAGAACGGTGAGAAATTGCACCAGAGTGACCGGAACTGGATGTGCTTTACGGAATCCAAGCTGCATCAGAATCAAATACAACGCAAAGGCAATTCCTGAGAAAACGGCTGTAATCACACCCCCACCAATTTTTGCCATTCCCAAACTAGGAACAGCCGTCAGCACCACACCGATCAGAATCAGAGACATAACCGCAATTCGTAACCGAGTGGGTCGATCGTTGAACAGCCACCAAGCTAACGGAACGGTGATCAGTGGATACATGAAGAGAATCGTCACTGCGACACCCGGACCAATTTGTGCGATCGCAATATAAATCAGAACCTGCGACAAAAACAGAAATGCACCACTCGCAATAATGGACATCAACGGACGACGATCGCGCTGCAAAATTAATCGCTGTAAATCCTGCCAAGCTGGAGGATAGAGAAATCCTGCAATCCCAATCATCAGCGGCACAACGATTAGCATTCGTAACCAGAGAATCAACAGCGAATTCCCGATCGTCGGTTGAATCAGTCCACCGATTGAAAATAATCCAAATAGATTCACCCGTTGACCGATTGTAATTCGCACGATCACGTTATGAATCGACAATGCCAAGGTTGAAACCAGAATCAGCCAGAGACCAAGTTTGGCTTTTGAGAGTTTTGGCTCTCGTGATTTGAGAGTTGTGTATTGCGATCGCAATTCTTCAACTTCTTTTTGGAGTTCTGCCTGGGTTGCTTGCAGGTCGCGAATCTTCTGTAATTCAGCTTCGTGGCTTGGTAGAGGGGCATCACCTGGCGGTCGATCCATTACACTTCACCCTTTGTTCGGTCGGTGGTTACAAACTTCACAAAGTAGTGTTCCCCGTAAAGAAGCGATGAACCCATTCCGCGATAGAAAAACGAATTATGCCTCTATGTATTCGCACAAGGTTGTTGGTTCAGGAATGGGTAATCCTTCTTCTCTCATTCCTTCTAGATGAAACTCGATCGCTTCCTGGATTTGTTGCTCGACTTCTTCGATCGTCGATCCTGTTGCGACACAGCCTGGTAGATCCGGTACATAGGCTGAGTAGTTTCCAGATGCTTTTTCAATCACAACTGCAAAACGCATTATTCTTCCTCTTCAGAGTCCTCTGTGAATTGGGCTTGCTTGAAAATACTGTTCAATGTTCCCGGTGCTAAATCGTCCGAAAGCTTTCCTGGAACTGTGACCGAGAAAATGGGTCTCAAGCCGTTAACCTAAGCATGGAGGTCGCCCCCCATGCTCGGCTTCAAAACCGGACGTGAGAGTTTCCGCTCATCCGGCTCCTCTCCAGAT
>JADEXW010000088.1 GCA_015206935.1 Pseudanabaenaceae cyanobacterium LEGE 13415
TCCATCACCTGAACCCACCCCCGCAGAAGCACCACCGCCCGAACCTACTCCGACAGAAGCTCCGCCCGTAGAAGCACCACCGGAACCTGCTCCCACAGATACACCTCCTGCGAAACCACCAGCGGAGCCATCTACCCCCTAGGTAACTACTTTGCTTGCTTAACTAAAATCAGCCATAAGAAATAAGGTGTTCCAATCATTGCTGTCACTAGCCCTGAGGGGATTTCTCTAGGCGCGATCGCAACCCGTCCAACTACATCCGCAAGGCTCACCAGGATTGCGCCCAAGATTGCGACCACAGGCACAAGTTGACGGTGACGATAACCCACTAAAAGACGACCTGCATGAGGTGCAATCAATCCAACAAAGCTAATGGTTCCAACTGTGGAAACAGCAGCGGCTGACAAGATGACTGCGATCGCAATCACCGCGGCACGGACTCGCTGCAAAGACATTCCCAGCGTTCGAGGCACATCTTCCCCCAGCGCCAAAACATCTAATCGACGAGCAAACAGCCATACGATCGGCAGCAACAATACAGGTAAGATCAACAATCGCCATAACTCGTCCCACTGACGGGCATAGGTACTGCCTGAAAGCCATACGATCGCTTGTGCCACTCGTAATTTTGCTAGAACCACAAGCACATTAATCCCAGCAGAACAAAATGCGGAAACAGCAATGCCAACCAGTGCAAGCCGCGCTGGTAATACTCCCTTTTTCCAGGACAGTAGGTAGACGCAGCCAAAAGCAGTAACAGCCCCAAGCATTGCGGCAAATGAAAGGCTCTCAGGAGTTGCATTCGGAACCAAAACAAGAACAATCATTGCCCCCAATCCTGCACCTGATGTGACTCCAACGATTTCAGGTCCTGCTAATGGATTTCGCACGACTCCTTGAAGCAGCAGACCGCTCACCGCTAAGGTTGAACCTGCGACCATTGCAACTAGCAATCGGGGTAAGCGAAGGTTCAGAATTACGGTTTGAGATAAAGCTGTTTCGTTACCGGATAACAGATCGATGAGTTGATTGAAACCAATCGCTCTATTCCCCAATAGAACTCCTACGATCGCGACAATCAACAATACACCCAGCAAGCTAAACAGCAACACCGGATACGAAAAGTGACGGGAAGAAGTTTGCTGTTGGGTAGAGACAGCGGGGGTATCACCTCCTAATTGTTTTGAGGTGGAAGCTAACCAAATGAGAAAAGGAGCGCCGATCAATGCAGTAACACTCCCAGTTGGGAGATCGTTCAAGTTTGTGGTCAACCTCTGAGCAATAAGATCTGCTCCAATTAACATAATTGCGCCCCATAGTGCCGCACCTAGCAGTAACAGCCTGTGCTTTCGGCAACCCATGAGTTTGACAAGGTGCGGAGCGACTAAACCCACAAAGCCAATGGGTCCTGATATACTTACGACGATCGCAGCCAAGAATACAGCCAGCAAGGTACTAAAGGCACGAGTGAATTGAATTTTACTACCCAGCGATCGCGCCACTTCTTCTCCAAGTGACAACACATCTAAGGCTCTTGCCATCCCCAACAACAAAATTGTGGAAATTGCGATTCTAGGAGTGGCGTAGTAAACTCTGCTCCAGTCAATTTGAACTAAGGAACCTGCTCCCCAGAAGAATAAATCACTGGTTTCATTTTCATAGATCAGTTGTAGAGTAGCAGTCATTGCAGACAAGGCTAGAGAAACGGCTACTCCTGCAAGCGTGAGGCGTAGTGGGGTTGCTCTGACTGCTCCTGCGATCGCATAAGCTAAAATTGCAGCAAGCAATCCACCGACTAACGCGATGAGTGTGGGTGAGATTGAAAATAATCCAGGTAAAAAGATAACAGCCAGCGTAACAGCAAGATAAGCACCTGCATTGATCCCCAGGGTTGCAGGTGAAGCTAAAGGATTACGAGTAATTGTTTGTAGAACAGTTCCCGCCATCCCTAGCGCTGCCCCTGCAAGAATGCCAAGTGTGGCGCGAGGAAGCCGAAGATAGCGAACAATATTGTGATCTGCCGTATCATTGGGTGAAAAGACAGCCTCGATAACGGTAGCTAGATCTAAATTTGCTTGCCCTTGGGTGAGGTGAACCATAAACAGCACGAGCAGCAGAATGGTTCCTAGACCAAAGACCTTGAGCGGTGGAATGATTTGAATCTTCATTTTCCAGTAAGTGCGGTCGTTACTTTTTCAACGAGTACCTGAGCGCTTTTAGGACCGCCAAACACCCAAGTTTCTGCGCCGATCGAGTACAAGCGTTTCTCTTGAACAAACTGCAATCCTTTCCAGACGGGATTGTTCTGCAACTGTCTAAGGTGAGTGTTATTCTCTGCGGCAATGTAGAGAAAGTTCGCTTGCTCCAGTTTTGGGAATGCTTCAATTCCGACTGTGTTGAATCCAAATTGATCGATCTGCCCTTTCCAAGTATTCTCTAAGCCGATTTGGTTTAGAATTTGCACTGCCATTGCGTCGTCTGTGAACAGTCGAATTTGAGGAGTCGCTTCATTAAACTGTCCAAGAATAAAAGAATTGTTCTTTTGATTCTTAGATTTCAGGCGATCGCTGGCGGCTTTAAAGGTGTCCTGCATTTGTCGCAATACGGCTTCTCCTACATCGCGACGATCGACACGCTCTGCGATCGCTCTAAAAGTCTGTTGCATCTCATCAAACTGAGACAAAGCATTCGAGTCTGGATAAGGATTAAATAGCAGGGTTGGCGCGATCGCGGACAAGGAATCGTAGATCGCTTCATGTCGTAGTTGTGTTCCGATGATTAGATCGGGTTGCAATTGAGCGATCGCTTCTAAGCTTGGCTCCTGGCGGGTGCCAACCTCTACAACCGTTTCTGCCAACCTCGGCTCCACATCAACAAACGTTTTGTAGCCTCGAATATCAGCCACTCCAGCAGGTTGAATTCCTAACGCTAAGAGATCCTCCACGTACACCCATTCGAGCGCCACAATTCGATTTGCTGGTGTCGAGGGAGGCGTATCAGATTTGGATTGATTTTGCCGTGCACAGGAAGCGACTACAGCAGATGTCAGTGCTGTAGCAATAAACTGCCGCCTACCGAACCGATGCATCTGCTTCTCCCTGAATTTCAGTCCACTCAAGTTGGGTTAAGTCGATCGCTCCGATCGACAGGTTAGGAATCATTAAACGATCGCTATAGGCAGTTCTTAAGTTTTGCGCGTCGATCTTCCTCACTTTCTTTTCCCAAATATATTAGTGCAATTAATTCTTGATAAGCTTGAAAAACTTTCTTGGCAATCCTATCACTTGATGGGAAAAAATGGTGAGTATAGAACGGCAGAACCTTGAGAATCGTCAAAATTGCTGCCATCCTATTGAGAATTGCTAGTAATTGAGATATTACTGTAGGCAGAAGGAATTGCCCCTCATCCCCTAGCCCCTTCTCCCGCAGGAGACAGGGAACTAGATTTTTGCTCCCTCTCCTGCGGGAGAGGGTTGGGGTGAGGGCATTCTAAGCGATGTTTTTGAGTCCACCTACTTAGAAATAGCGAGGTTAGCGACTGTATGTAATGCATTGGTCACTTTTCCAAACGCGGCTGCATGAGGACGAGATCCATCATCAGCATAACCATAGGTTAATAAGCGGTTTCGATTCAGACAAAGCTTCGTAAACTGAGGTGCCAACAAGTTAAACAGTTCAAATCGCTCTTTCAGTTCTGGAAAGCGACTTTGGTAATTTTCAATACTTTGCCGCACTTGCAGCCAAAACTGATGTTCGGGGTAGTGGTGATGCGTCTCTAGCAAGTCAGACAAATAACGATGATGACAAATAAACAAACCAGCAAAGATAAATTGACATAATCCTTCTGGTGGTTCAGTCAGCAATACTGACTTCAAGGCTTCAGGCAAAGATTCTAATTCCGGCAAAGGATGACGACTGATATTGACATCATCTACGAAGTCCTTCATGGCAAGACGATGGGGAGCATGGTTTTTCAGTACCAAAATCGTGTTTTCGCCATGAGGAGAGAAAACAGTGCCGTATTGGTAGAGATAATGCAACAGAGGAGGTAACACTGTATTGAATAATCGCTCCAACCAAGCTTCTAAACTGAGTCCTGATTGTGCTACCAGTTGAGAGATAAACGGTTGACCGTTGCGATCGACATGCAGCAATGCTGCAAGCGTGATTGGGCGTTCATCGGGTTCGGTGTAAGCAAGAACGCTTTCTCGCCAGAGGCATCCCAGCATTTCCTTGTACTGATAAGGAGCGCCAGATAACTGCATGTAGTAGGGGTGATCGTAGTTAATACTGGCAATCTCTCCGGGCAAAATCAGACGGCATTCATCTCGGAGGAAAGGATCGCGATCGCAGATAGATTTCACCCATTCAGTCACTTGGGGTGCAACAATGGTTCGTTCCCCTGGCAATCCCCGATAGACTAAAGTATTGAGAATGCTGAGCGGTAACTTCACGTAACGCTTCTTAGGATGCGTAATGTTGGCAAAAGTGCGAATCGATTGTTGCGGTAAATAGCGATCGCGACTATGCCCTAATGGAACGATCGCTTGATTTGCCAACTCTTCTATAAACAATGGGATAATGATATTTTTCCATTGCCATTCATGAACTGGAATGAAGTAGTAATCCTCAGCCTGTAGATTGCGTGACTTCAATTGTGCTTCAAACTCTGCAAGGCTTTCTTCCAGTTCTTCCTGAATTAAGGTCGAGTAATCTAACCCATTTATCGCAGCAAATTGAGCGCGATCGCGCTTCATAGCAATCCAGAATAACTGAATTTCCTGTTTGCGTTCGGGAGCATAGGCTAAATAATCATCATAGCCAAATCCAATTCGTCCTTTGTTAAAAGTAATCCAGGGATGTCCCTCCATCTCCCCTTCCACTTGAGGATACTCTAAGTTGATTAAATCAACAGCTTGAGTTTCCTTTGCCGCATGAGTGTGAGCATCAGCAAGCAGCGTATTGCTCAGTTCTTTCAATAAATGAGCCGTTGTTTCGGCAGTCATTCCAATTTTAGTGTGAGCATCTAGCACAAATTGCAAAGGATTGAAAGCAGGAACATAGCCGTTCTCTTCCCGTCGTTGGAGCGATTCTGGAATCACCCTATAGCTGTCAAATAAACGCGGTTTAGCCTCAAAGCGGTAAGCCACCCCTTCCGGTAGAGAAAGCTGATAAAGATGCGTTTCTCCGGTACTGAGGAGGTCTGGTTGAATCATTTCCTCATACATGAACTCAGAGAGCATTTTTGCAAGAAGAGCGTTTCCGACAGCTTGCCAATGCGGAGTGGTTAAGGCATGTTCCAGGATTTGTAACTGATTCATTGTGAAAACTCCTGAAATTACGGTTGAAAGGACAAAGACAACTTGCGAAAAACTGTGGATCGAACCAGTAGAAAATTAGCGACACAAACGATCGCAGCAACCAGAAGCGGAGCGGCTAAATTGTAAGAACTCACAAGCCAGGAAGCAATTAGCGGCGCTGCGAGATTTCCAACATTGGCGAACGAAGTAGCTAGGCTGTAATTAAAATGGAGACGGTTTAGCGCACTATTGCTGAATAGTTTGAGTTCTAAAGTAGCTTGTGTGACTGCTAAACAAAACCCGTAGACAATTCGAGCCAAGATCAGAACAAAAGCCTGCTGTGTCCAGCCTTGAACAAACAAGCTGATAGCGAGAAGGCACAAGCCGACTAAATAGATAGAAGGTAAGCGTTTTGGAATACAAGCATAACGGATGTAGGGTAAAGCCACGATCGCGGTCACACTTGGAATCAAAAACAGCAAGCTACTTGATAGTAGATTCAGGCTAAAGGGAGCAGCGATGACATACTCTGTAAAGTAAGGACGCACAAGATTATTCGCAAGCTGAAAGGTCAGAATTGCACTGCCGATCGCAAGAATAAAACCCGTTTGATTCCCACTTGTCGATGGCTTGCTAGGTTCGCCATCATCTGGACGTTGCGTGGAAACTCCTCGTAAACAATACAGGCAGAAACCCAGTTGTAGAATGTCTGCCGCTGCAATCCAGTAAAACAAGAACAAGGGGGCTTCTAAATCAACCATCCAAGCGCCAGCGATCGTAGCCGCGATGATTGCCCCATGAAAGACAGCCTGATAGGTTCCAGCAACCGTTGCTCGTTTAGCTTCACCCGCTAGTTGAATAATCAAAGGATACACCAGCAAATAGCTACTTTTGCAAACGAGTAATAAAACCGTATAGATGAGGAACTGATTTGCTGTTGTAGAAGTTCCCATGAGCGCGGTCATAATCGCAGTTCCAAGCTGACCGATGTAGAGAAGATGCTTGACTTCAAATCGACGAGCCAGAACTCCCCACAGTGGAGAACAAATCACCACCGTTAAACGGCAAATAAAGATGTAGTATCCGGTATAGGCAATATCCTCAATTCCAAACACCTTACGAAAAAATTGAGGATAGAAGGGTGAAAGCAATACTTCGTTAAATATTGCTAGAAACACGCATAGAAACAAGACACTCGATACAATTTGCGATCGCTGTTTCATACTGCAATTCCAAACTGTTGAAAGACATTGCGGCTATGAGTGGGATAGACTGTTTTACTCGCAAGAGTGTTGATGATGACAGAATTGCGGTATGCCCCTAACCCTAAATCGGGTGCGCCAACTCCGTGCGTATGTAGTTCGCTATTCTGAACGAAGATTTGATTGGGAATGTCCTGGGTTAACTCAAGGCGATAGTCAAGATTGACGCTGTAGCGCTCTTGTTCATCCCATTGAATTAAAGAGCGAATTCCTTCAATACAGTTCGGAATCGCATGACGGTAGCCCGTTGCAAGAATGATGCAATTTGTATCATGAGAAAAATACTCATCTTGCTGTATGTGCCGATAGCCCAGTCGATAGGTTTCTCCAATCTTGTCTACTTCCTTGACTTCTACTAGGGGAAGTAACTGCACATCCGGTTGATTGCCTGCGATCGATCGTTGATACAACAAATCGTAGATATCTGCGATCGTGCTAAAGCTAATTCCTTTATAGAGTAAACCCTGTTGCGCGAGAACTTGGTCGCGACGCGCTGGCGGCAGATTGTGAAAATAGTGGATGTAGTCAGGCGAAAAATGTTCTAAGCCTAACTTTGAATATTCCATTGGGAAAAAGCCAGCAGAACGGGTATGCCAACTGAGCCGATAGCCATAGGTTTCCTGCTCTTGCAACAAGTCGTAAAACACCTCAGCCGCACTTTGCCCTGAACCAATAACCGTAATGGAGTCGTGTTGAAGGCAGCGATCGCGGTGTCGCAAGAAGTTCGCTGAGTGAAATACAGTTTCCGATAGCCAATTTTGCAAGCAAGACGGCACGATCGGAATGCTGCCAACTCCCAAAACTAGATTGTGGCAATAGTAAGAGAGGTATTGTTGGGAAGAAATATCAAAGGCTTTGACCTCAAAACAGCCATCCTGCCAGGAAATTTCCTCCACTCGCTGACCAAATCGGCAACTTTGTAACTGTTCAGCAACCCACTGACAGTAATGGTTATATTCCTGTCGCAAAATGTGGAAATGCTCTAGAAAATAGAAGTGGTAAAGCCGAGATTGTGCTTTGAGGTAACTCAGGAAACTAAAGCGACTACTCGGATCAGCCATTGTCACCAAATCGGCTAGAAATGGAACTTGAATCGTCGCTCCCTCAAGCAATAAACCGGGATGCCATTGAAATTGTGGTTTTTGCTCCAGGAATAGCGCGTTAATTTCTGAAACTGGCTCCAGGAGGGCAGCCAAGCCTAAATTAAACGGTCCAATTCCGACACCAATTACATCAAAAATCGGTTCAGACATTATTTTGACCTCCCGAAGAAACGCTGCCGTTCACAAAACATAAGTGCGGCTCGTTTGTCAAGCAGTTCAATTTCTGATTGAAATTCAAAACCGCAGCGTTGAAACACATGGATCATTTTGTGATTGCGACTATCAGGTTCAGCAATGATTTTCTGGGTTTCAGAATGTTGAAACTGAAATGTAACCATTGCTCGCAGTAGAGGCAGGGCGTAGCCTTTACCCAGAAATTCTGGAGAACCAATTAACAAATGGATGCCCTGATCAGCAGGATGAGCTGGATAGCACCGAGCCACAATGTCATCCGCTGCCCAGTAGGACTCCCAGTAACTCATGGGCACATCGTTGAGATAGCCGATGTAAAGCGTTTGGTGTGGATCAGAGATCGCTTTCTCTAAATGCGATCGCATTCTCTCTAGATCAAATGCCAGCTTCCAAAAAGGGATGACATGGGGTTGATTCATCCAGAAGTGAATGAGTGATAAATCTTGCTCTAACACAACTGGACGAAAAGCAATCGTTTGATTGATGCTGGCATCATAGCTTTGGTAAGCATATTGCAATGTGTTAGATAGCATAGCTTTCATCTGAATACAACGGGTTATCGATTTCTACATAAACGGACTGTGTAGAGACAGGTCCTACCAATTCATCGAGATTGTGGAATCTCGTCAGTAAATTCGCTTTGCACCGCAATCGCTTTTGACCGAGTAGAGTTTGCAGTAGCGTAGAGCAACCTTGAGCCGAAGCAGTTTGTTTGATTAACTCATTTCGCAATTCGTCGAGTAGCGATCGCTCATCAATCAGTCCTGCGACACCGAATGCATTAATCAATCCAAACAAATTATTAATGAACAGGTAATATCCTAAACGTTCATCAATTACTGCATCGTCGCAAATGGTTTGGCTTTTCTCGCTAATTCCAGGAAGCACTTGGTTTAGGTGCGAATGAAACGATCGACGGTAGTAATAGCCTTGATTGTCGCGGTAGAAGAAGTGGTGAGGATAGCCATCTTGCAATTGCAAAACACTATTTTGTTGATGGGCTTCGATCGCAATGCCATGAGTAAAATAGAGCCATAAAATCGGTTCTAAAGACATTTTGAGATAGCGACGAAACCAATCTAAACTCACTGCATCGGTAGACCGTCCTTCTCGCTGGGCTAACTGCTGAATAATCTCAGACAGGCGAGAACCCTTGCCCGAAATTGAATCTTGACACAAAGCAATGAGACAAGTTGCATCAGCCTCAGAGCTTGCCGGAAAAGGATTCTCTCGCAGAATCGTCGCGAAGCCATCCACAGGCTCATCATCAATTTTCAGGGTGATGTAAGCAGGATCACGAATGATAGTGAAATTAGAGAAGCGATCGCGCAATTCTTCCCCAACCAATCCTGATAGAAGTTGATGAACCTCTACACTTCGTTCTAGCTCTTTGTACAAATTGGTACGAACTGAGTTCGTAATTCTAACACTCAAGGATAGCTTCAGCATAAACGCTGCTTCTGAGTGATAGACAGTGCGAATCGAGGAAGTGGGTTGATAAGCATGTCCTTGCAGTCCTAGATCTTGCAACAGTCCAGTTTGTAATAACTGCTGAACTGCGGACTGTTGTTTCAAGAAAATTGCTTGCCAAGGGTGGACAGGTAGCAATGCGTAATCATCTTCATTGCAGTAATTTGTTTTGAACTCATCTGTAATAGATGAATCAGACAAAAGCTCATGCTTAATCAGCGCTGTAGCGGTTTGGGGTAATCCTGAGCCTTCTTGAACAATCGATCGATGAACCCGAAAATAATGTAACGGAAAACGCCCTTGTAGTTCTGGTGAGTAGACGAATAATTCTTCTTCGGAAAGCCCTTGCCGACTCTTTGGAGTGGGGTGCAAATGATGTCCAAAAATCAGGGCTTGTTCCGTGTCGATAAATGAGCTGCGAAAGGCATAAAGTTTTTCAACATGCGATCGCCGATGCTGAACAAATTGCTCGATATTGCTACAGCTTTGAATCACACGCATCATTAATTCTGCCTGATGCTCATGACTACCATTCATCAACGCTAGTTCTTTGGCAATCAAAGCAACAAGCGTGACATAATCCAGTTCCACTTTAGAACCGTCTAAAGTTTGAGAATAAATTGGAAAGCAAAATAGATGCCGTCCAGTCAGCGACCAATAACGTAAGCCAATGAGTAAATCAACGCGCTGATGCTTTAAAGAAATGCGAATCAGCGCTCGAGCACCTTCGCGCCTGAACACTTCAAGTAGATCTACATCCAGCTTAGAGCAAGATAGTTCAATAATCTCAATGGCTTCAGAATTTCCAACTTCCCGTAGATAGCAATTTAGAAAGCTTTGAATTGTACCTTGCTCAGCAATTTGCTTATCAGTGCGAGTGAGAGAATGCTTTGCAGGCTTGATCAGTGTATTTTCTGGCATTAAACCTTCTCCAATGTTTGACCTAATTGCGTAATAGAGCCTAGAATCTTGCGAATGTCTGCAAGGGTAGTACGGGGATTAAGTAGCGTGAATTTGAGGTAAACGCGATCGCGGATCTTGGTTTGCGCGATCACCGCTTCTCCCGATTGCAGCAGCATTGCTCGGATCTGGCAATTAATATGATTGCTCCAATCTTCTGAGTTTTGTTCCAGAAGGTTCTTTGGACAATAGCGGAATACCACTGCATTGATCGCTGGATTATTGGCGAGTTCCAATTCTGGATCTGCATCAATCAACTGTGCTGTTGCTTGAGACAATTCCAACGTGGTATCAATCATCTCTGCAAATTGTTGCCGTCCCAGAGTTTGCAAAGTGATGAACAATTTGAGTGCGTCGAGTCGCCGCGTTGTTTGCACAGATTTTGTCACTAAATCGGGAATTCCCTGGTCGGCGTTTGTTTCTGGGTTGAGATAGTCCGCATGAAGCTTGATGAAATTGAAGTGAGATCGTTCTTTGAGTAGAAACGCACCGCAGCTAATCGGTTGATAAAACAACTTGTGAAAGTCCACTGTGATCGAATCTGCTAACTCAATCCCAGCAAGTTTATGCTGATGGCGTTCGCTCAACGCTAAAGCACCGCCAAACGCAGCATCGATATGGAACCAAAGCCCATATTGTTTCGCGCAAGCTGCTAATTCTGGTAGTGGATCAATACTACCAAAATCTGTTGTTCCAGCCGTTGCCACAATTGCGATCGGTAATAACTTCTCCGCCTGGAGCTGTTTTAACTGGCGCTCAAGCGCAACTGGACACAACCGATACTCTGCATCCGTTTCGACTTGGATAACAGATTTTTCTCCTAATCCCAACAAAGCAGCCGCTTGACGAATCGTGAAATGAGACACATCCGAGCAGAGAATGCGAAAGCGATCGGCTTCTGGCGGTAAGCCTTGTTGCTGAATTTGCCAATTCAAATGTTGATTTGCATAGCGATCGCGGGCAAGCAACAAGCCCATGAAATTCGATTGTGTTCCGCCACTCGTAAAAATGCCATCCGCAACAGCACTATAGCCGAACAAACGACACAACTCATTCACCATCTGTTGTTCTAACAGAGTAGCTGCTGGGCTTTGATCCCAAGAATCCATCGATTGATTCATAGCATTGATCAATAGCTCAGCCGATAAAGCAGGAATGAGCGGCGGACAATGCAAATGGGCAATGCAATGAGGATGAGAGACATTAACTGAATGCTTGACAACAGTTTTGCCAACATCGTTTAGAACATGGGATAGATCACGCCCAAAGGTTGGTACAAAATCAACGGTTTCTAGGGTTGATGCGATTTCTTCAGGAGACGCTCCACTGTAAGCTTGAGTTTGATTGGCAAAATAATTCAGCAATACTTCCTGTGCAGATACGATCGCTTGATGATAAGCGGCAAGACTCGTTGTTGTGTTAGTCAGAAAGTAAGCGTCAAATTGGGTTGATTGCACCTTGGTCATTCATACACCTCAAAGGGTTTCACAATACTTGTTCCGTGGCTGCTTTGACTGCACGCTCAAAAATTTCGCTAATGCTGTCAATTTGCTCAGCGGTGACAATTAACGGTGGCAAAAAGCGCACAACACTGCTATGCCGTCCTCCAATCTCAATAATTAAACCTCGGCGCAAACATTCAGCCTGAATGCAACTTGCAAGTTGGGAATGAGCAGGATGACTACCGCATTGATTTGCCTCGATCGCTGGGTTGACAATCTCAACCCCAACCATCAATCCCCGTCCCCGCACTTCCCCTAGGCATGGGAAATCAGACTGAATTTGACGCAAGTGTGTCATCAAGCGATCGCCCATCTGAGCGGTATGGTCTGACAAGCGATTTTCTAGAATGTACCGTAAGGTTGCTGTTCCGGCTGCCATTGCTAACTGATTTCCTCGGAACGTACCCGCATGAGCGCCCGGTGCCCATTTGTCTAACGCTTCGTCGTACAACACAACTGACAGGGGTAGACTTCCCCCGATCGCTTTCGACAATAACAAGACATCTGGCATAATTCCAGAATGCTCAAAGGCATAGAGCTTGCCTGTCCGACCCAATCCAGATTGAATCTCATCGACAATCAGCGGAATATTGCGATCGCGAGTCAGCCGCCGAATCTGACGAACCCACTCATCCGGTGCCGGAATCACTCCACCTTCACCCTGAACAATTTCTAAAATCATTGCCGCAGGTGTCACAATACCACTTTCTGGATCATCTAGCAGTGATTCAATATAGTGACTGCTCATCCGATGTCCTGCCTCTCCCC
>JADEXW010000521.1 GCA_015206935.1 Pseudanabaenaceae cyanobacterium LEGE 13415
CCCTTTACCGAATCTCGATCGACCTGTCCCTACTCCAGAATTTAACTCAGTCCAAGAACCGGACGGATTGGAGCAAGTCACCTCAGTTTCTCAATTATCTGATGTGCAACCGACCGATTGGGCTTTTCAAGCACTTCAAAGTTTAGTTGAGCAATATGGCTGTATTGCAGGTTTTCCAGACCGAACTTTTCGCGGAAATCGGGCACTCACACGATACGAATTTGCAGCGGGATTGAATGCTTGTCTAGACCGGGTTCAGGAATTGATCAATGCTCAACGATCGAATACTGTTACCCAACAAGATCTAGATACCCTGCAAAAACTTCAAGCCGAATTCTCGACTGAACTTGCAGAAGTTAAAGGACGAGTCGATTCTTTAGAAGCCAGAACCGCAACCCTTGAAAAGAATCAATTTTTAACAACGACGCGATTGTTTGGACAAGCGATCGTATCCACTCAATTGAGCAATAAAACGGATGTTGATTTGTTCCCAAGAGATGGCATTCCAGAGCGTCAAGCGGAAGCAAAACCAACGCTCACCAATAATGTGCAGATTTCACTTGCAACTTCTTTTAGTGGACGAGATTTGCTCTTAACCACGCTGCAAACTGGAAATCTTCGATCGAATGCTCCCAATCTATTCACGAATATGGGACGGCTTTCGTTTGAATCTGAGCAAGAGAATCAGATTTTCATCAGTGACTTATCGTATCGATTCCCCGTTGCTGATAATTTCGGGGTTCTGATTGGTGCATCGGGTGTGAATCCCTCGAATGTTTTTCGTGGCATCAATCCGTTAGAAGGTTCCGGTGAAGGAACGCTTTCGTTACTCGGTCAGCGCAATCCGATTTTAGCGATCGGCAATGGGATCGGAGGAATTGGATTCGATTGGCAAATTAATCAGCGCCTCAGTTTTCAAGGAGTTTATAGTGCTGAACTGCCTGGATTTACAGGAAATTCTAACTTCGGTGGACTGATCGGTGGGCAATATACAGCAGGGGCACAATTGACGATCGCACCCACGAATACGATCAATATTGGCATTCATTACTTGTTCTCTCGCTCTCTAGATGGTTTCCTCGGAACTGGTATTGGAGATTCGCAACTTTTATCGCCCTTTGCACCGATGAATTCTGCCTTTACCACTCATGCGATCGGGGGAACGTTGGCTTGGCGATTAAATCCGAAAATCACGATCGGCGGCTGGGGAGGATGGACAAGCTCAAAAGCGATCGATGTTTCCGGCTCAGTTCAAACTACGAATTGGATGCTCTTTTCTGCATTTCCTGACTTGTTTGTGCCCGGAAATCTTGGAGGTCTTCTTTTCGGACAACCGCCTAAGATCACAGCCAGCACTTTACCCGATGGATATAATTTTCCTCGGTTCAGTGACACAGGGAGCAGAGGCGGACAACCCGATACCGCACTGCATTTAGAAGCATTCTATCGCGCTAGATTAAACTCGTTTCTCGATATTACTCCTGGCGTTCTCGTGATTTTCAATGCCAACCACAACGCCGCCAATGATGAGATCGTGGTCGGTGCAGTTCGAGCAACTTTCCGGTTCTAAATCATCATGCTGAAAATAATCTTTGCACTTGCGCTTTCTCTTAGTGTCGTCCAGCCTGTCTCGGCTCAAATCGTCATTCGTAGTACTGGAGTCGTCACAGGTACAGTCGTGCCTCCCAGCCAAAATCCGAACTTTAACCAAGGGACAACCAGAATCGATGTTGATGCACAAGGACGCTTTTTTAGAAACGGTCAACTCGTCTACACTGCTCCAAATCCTGCACTGATTCAAACCAATGGCAGCGGTCGCTACTGGGTTGATTTTCGAGGAATTCCGATCGTTTCCACCGATGGCACGCTCACTTCTCCAGTTCTGTCTAACGGGGAACTCGAACCGATTCGCCGCAATCACAATGCTCCGACTCGATTTCACGGCACGATTCAAGACGAATTAGTAGTACGTGGTCGATATACGGGAACTGCTACCGATCCAACGACTGGACTTCAGTATCAAGGGACGTTTGACATCAGTGGACAAGGATCGAGATACAGCGATCGTACAGGCGGCACAAGTCCAACCGTGTTCGATTTTCGATCGCACTACAACTTCAATGCAAATCCGCAGCTTCCACCCCGTCCTACAGTGAACTCCTTCCGAATCGATGCCATGCCCGTTCAACTGCGCGTCACGATTCCCGCTGGATTAGCTCCGATTCAAGTCTCTCCTACGCCCCCAATCGGCGCACCCAATCCGACTCCGATCACGCCTCCTGTTGTCAGTCCAATTCCGCCCACTCTCCCGACTCCGATCAATCCTAATCCAGACCTAGGCGGCATTCTCAGCACCAATCAACTGCAACAAGTGAGCCGCGTAGTTCTAGAAGGTTCGCGACCCAAACCGATGCAGATTGGACCCAATAGCCGAATTTTATTGAGGTAGGCTCACTTCGTGTGTTGAAGCCCTAAGAGAATGAACGCTGGCTAATCCTATTCTGCGTTCATTAGTCCCTTTCATCATTTCAAAAATTCAACGAGTTGATTTAACTTGTCCCAGGCTGCACCCGATCGCAGAACTTCTCTAGCTCGATCGATACCTTGTTCATAAGAGTCCACCGCTTGTCCTACTCGCAAAGCCAAAGCTGCATTCAGTGTGACTGCATCTTGTTGTGCCTGAGTTCCTTTGCCTTGTAAGACCGATCGCAGAATCTCTGTATTCACCGAGATGTCACCGCCACGCAGGGAATAGATCGATGCTTTCTGCAATCCCAAGACTTGCGGATCGATCGTTGTTAATTCAACGGTTTGATTGTTCAAGACAGCAATATCGGTTAAATCTCCCAAGCCTGCTTCATCGAGTCTTTCTCTTCCGTGAAGTACGATCGCGCTTTCTTTCCCTAAGAGCTTCAACGCCTCTGCCATCGGCTCTAACAACACAGAGTTATACACGCCAATTACTTGTCCCATCGGTTGCAATGGATTGACCAATGGGCCTAATAAATTAAACACCGTTCGCACCTTCAAAGTTCTTCGCATCGGAGCCACGACTTTCAGCGCAGGATGCCACCCCGGAGCAAACAAAAATGTCACGCCTACTTCTTGCACTGCGGCTTGAATGCGGTCTGGTGGCGCAGCTAAATTTACGCCCAAGGCTTCTAGTACATCGGCTGAACCGACCAAACTTGAAGCCGATCGATTTCCATGTTTTGCCACTCTCAATCCTGCTGCTGAAGCCACAAATGCAACCGCAGTCGAGATATTGAACGTTGAAGAGCCATCGCCTCCCGTTCCGCAAGTATCGATTAAGGGAAACTCTGATCGATCGATAAATTCCGCCTGAGACTGTAACACTTTCGCCATTCCTGCCAGTTCTGAAGCTGAAATGCCTTTCATCTGCAACGCCATCAGAATCCCGCCAGAAATCACCGGAGGAATCTCATCTTCGAGCCAACCTTGCATCAGTGTCGAAGCTTGTTGCATCGATAAAGACTCGCGATCGAGCAATTGCTGGAGCAATTCAGACCATTGAGCGGTATCTACAGCCAGAGAAGTCATAGGTCAGGGCAGAAATCAACACTGTAAGAAATGATCTCATGCAATGGATTTCTTGCGGATTTTTCATTCAAATTGTGGAAATTGCATAAAGCGATGGATTGAATTGGCAAGTTTGAAGCTCGATTTGATACCGTATAAGTGCGGAATTATTTTAGACGGTCTGCGGATTAATTACAGCGATCGTCTTTTTACGATCAGGGCATCACCATCGCATTTAGTCTCAACGCGAAGGGTTTTCTTTTGTGCAAATCACTCCTCAATTCAATCACTCGCTAAAACTGATTGTGCAGCCAAGCGATCGAGAAACCTATTTGGTTTTGTATCAATTAGGCTTTCAAAAAGTCGCGATCGTGCCACAACTGCTCTACCGAACGGTGAACGACTTTGAATTATCGAATTTGTTTGTGTCGCTCTGTCAGCGGGTTTCGGATCAGGGACAAGCGCTTTCTCGCTATATCGTGACGCGATCGCCGCTCGATACTGCTTCGTTACTCAGCGAGTTTCTCAATGCTCAACCGCTGGTTCAGATGACAATGTTGGTCAAACACGCTTGGTTTTTTCAAGTGTTAGCAC
>JADEXW010000522.1 GCA_015206935.1 Pseudanabaenaceae cyanobacterium LEGE 13415
AACAAAGGAAATCTCCAATGCCTGAGAACACTGTGAAAGTAGAAATCTCATTTCGATCGCTGCTAGAAGCCGTTTCTTCTCTCGATAGCTCCGAGAAGCGACAATTATGGGAGGTTCTCGACGCTGAACTTTTCGATGATGAGGAAGATTCGCCAGAGGACATTGCCGAAATTCAAGCTGCTTATGCAGATTATGAGGCTGGCGATTACATGACTCTGCAAGACTATACAGCACAACGGGCGCAGCGAACTTCATGACTTACGCAATTGTGACTCCAAAAGTAGTTCAGAAACAGTTGGATGCCTTGCCTGATGAGATTTACCAGCGCATTTTCAAAAAACTTGAAAAACTCACTGAAGATCCTCGTCCGGATGGAGTTACCAAGTTAAAAGGCTTAGAGGATGAATATCGAATTCGCATTGGTGATTATCGGGTTCGTTATAAGATCAACGACTCAGAACTGCTCATTCTTCTGGTGCAGTGTAAACATCGGAAAGATTCCTATCGAAAATAATTGATATCTCGATCGCTTTCTAACTCACTTCAACAGATTCAGAAATCGAAATCGGCTCAGGAATTGGCGTTCCATCTTCTCTGAGTCCTTCTAGATGAAACGCGATCGCTTCTTGAATCAATTCTCTGACTTCCCCGATCGTCTCTCCCACCGCAATACAGCCTGGAAGATCGGAGACATAAGCACCGTAGCTGGTTTCTCCCTTTTCAATCGCAATTGCGTACTGCATTAGTTTTCCTTCTCTAAATAGCTCAAGCGATTACAAATGATCTGTTTGCGAGACCTCATCACGATCGCTGTGCATTGCCAAGTTGCAAGAGTACGCTCACAACGAGAAATCGCTTCTTAAATCAGTTTGGAAGCGGTCATAGAACCTCCAGAGCCTAATCGTCGTCTTCTGGGTCGCCCACCATGTTCGGACTAATTAACGTAATATCGAACTCGTCGGGAGGAACCGTTAGCACCGCATCGCGTTTGAGTAAATAGTAGATCGCTCGGACTTGAGGACCAAAGACAATCTCATCCTGGTTGCGGAGGTCACACTGTTGCAATTTACGACCGTTGATCAACAGACCATTCGCGCTCGGTTTGCCTTTGAGATTGCCATCGACGATGCGGTAATAGTGCGTCCCATCCTCGTTTGGAAGCTGGAGCAGGGTGGCGTGGCGACGAGACACAAATTGGGACACAAGACGAATATCGCACTTGGGATCGCGACCGATCGAATACACCGGGGCATCTAACACAAACTCCCGGCGACCTTTATCGTCCTCGATAATGATGAGGTGGTTTTGATGCGGTTCTGAGGGCATTGACACTCGAATTTATGGGATGGGTGAACGGTAAAAAATCGACTGACCTAGACAAGATAAATCGAGCAAACTCGAAGGAACACAGTACGAGTACCGACATTGTTTGATACTTGTTAGGCTTGGAGCTTTATTGTAGTCAATCAAACCGATCAAAGATCGATTTAAACCTCACCCAATCTAACCGATTATGGAGCGGATGACGATTTTGCAAAGCGTCTTAATAGTAAAGAATTTGTAACGACGCTGACAGAGCTAAATGCCATAAATGCTCCTGCGGCAGCGGGACTCAGTAGAATTCCGAATGTGGGAAGTAATAGCCCTGCGGCGATCGGGATTCCCAGCAAGTTGTAGGCGAATGCCCAGAAGAGGTTTTGCTGGATTTTACTAAAGGTGGCGCGACTGAGACGAATGGATTCAACTACATCAATGAGGCGATCGCGCATGAGAACGATCCCAGCCGTTTCGATCGCAACATCGGTTCCGGACTTTAAAGCAATTCCGACATCGGCTTGAGCCAGTGCAGGCGCGTCATTGATTCCGTCTCCAACCATTCCGACTCGATGCCCTTTGGATTGGAGTTGAGCGATCGTGTTCGCTTTTCCGTCTGGGGGAATTTCAGCGAGGACATCTGAGAGTCCAAGATCTTTCGCGATCGCTTGTGCGGTGATTTGTCGATCGCCACTCAGCATTAATACTTTGAGATTCAGATTTTTCAAAGCTTCGATCGTCTTTTTCGCATCAGGTCTGAGAGCATCCGAAACAGCGATTAATCCAATCGAAGTTTGAGTCGCAACGTAGACGATCGTTTTCCCTTCGGCAGCAAGTTGATCTGCTTGCGATCGCAGTGTTTCAGGAATTGTGATCTGATTATTGTTCAACCATTGAGCCGTTCCAAGAAAAACTTGTTGCTGAACTGAATCAAGTTCAACTTTGGCTGAAACCCCATATCCAGCTTTAGTGTAGAAATCTTGAGCAGGAAGCAGCGGTAAATCTTGTGCGGCTTGTAGAATGGCAGCGGCAAGCGGGTGTTTGGTTCCGCTTTCAACTGTTGCAGCGATTTGGAGAATGTTATCGTTTCCGATTATGTCAGTGACGATAGGCTTTCCAGTCGTTAAAGTTCCGGTTTTATCAAAGACGATCGTATCAAGATGATGGACTTGCTCTAGAACGTCGCCCCCTCGAATTAATAGTCCGCGTTCGGCTCCCACTCCTGAACCGACTAAAATCGCGGTTGGGGTCGCTAGTCCTAGCGCACAAGGGCAAGCAATCACGAGAACTGCGATCGCGAGTTTCAAACTGAGCAGCATTGGGGAAGGATGCGTCATCATGCCCATGTCGTGAGCGTGTTCTAGCCCGATCGTCCATTGCGGTAGATTCGTCCAAATCTTTGTGCCGATGAACTCCCAGAAGAGAAATGTGGAAAGCGCGATCGACAAGACTCCATAAGTAAAGTAACCTGCGATCGTATCGGCTAATTTTTGAATCGGAGCTTTCCGGGCTTGAGCCGATTCAACTAAATCAATGATTCGTGCTAGGGTTGTTTCTTTTCCAACGCGGGTAACTTGGAGAACGATCGCACCCGATTGATTAATCGTTCCAGCGGCTACGAGATCACCGGGTTGTTTTTGAACGGGAATTGATTCGCCTGTGAGTAAGGATTCATCGATCGTGGTTTCACCGTTCACGATTTCGCCATCGACTGGGATCTGTTCACTGGGAAGAACTTGGAGCCATTCACCGATGCGGACATGCGCGATCGGAATATCGATCCCGGTTTGAGTTGCGCCATTTTTACCGATCAGTCTTGCCGATCGAGGTTGGAGAGCTGCCAGCGATTGAAGTGCAGCCGCAGCTTGTCCACGTGCCCGTTGTTCGAGCGTTCGACCCAATAGGATAAAACCAACCAACATTACAGGTTCATCAAAGAAGCATTCCCATCCCAACTGAGGAAAGATTAATGCGACAAAACTTGCTGTAAAAGCAGTCAGCGTTCCCAAACTCACGAGCGTATTCATGTTGGGAGCGTTGTGGCGTAGTCCTTTCCAACCATCGATAATCATCGATCGACCAGGGAAAAGGAGAGCCGCGATCGCTAACCCACAGTGAAACCAGACATTGCTTAATCCCAAGAAATCGACGTGGAGATGCCCAATTGTGGAAAAAACAAGGAGGAGAATTGCGATCGCTAATTGTCGAGTTTGCCGCTGCATTTCGGCTTGGCGGCGTTCGGCAAGATCGGAAACCTCGGATTGTTCTGCGGTGCGGGGGGCGCTAGGGAAGCCTGCTTCGGTGAGTTTGGCGGCGAGGGTTTGAGGGTCGATCGACGGATCGCATTCGACGGTCGCAAGTTCTGTGACCAAATTCACCGTGGCGGACTTGACTCCGGGTTGCTGAGTGAGTTGTTTTTCGACAGCTCGGACGCATCCGGCACATTTCATGCCAGTCACATCGAGCGTAACGGTTTCAGTTGTTTCAGCAGTGGGGGGTAAAACGGTTTGAGACAAAATCAAACGCTCCGATCAACAAAACATCTCCTTTCTTGAGCGTAGAAGATGTTTCGCCAGATTGGTCAATTTTTTGGAATCTCATTTGTTTTTGCTGCACTGAAACATTAAAACAATCAACGATGCAACGGAAATCGTTGCTAAACTATCCCGGAACGTGGCATGAATCGTAAGAGAGGATAGGGCATTAAAGTAACTCATGCCAAAGAGCGCACAAGCTGGAATGAAGTTTTTCTTTTTAAGTTTCACTAGGTCAATTGAGAAGCAACACAATTTACAGTGTTCCCAGTCATTTTC
>JADEXW010000089.1 GCA_015206935.1 Pseudanabaenaceae cyanobacterium LEGE 13415
TCATCATACAATCGCCGTAACGTCCGTAAAACATGCAGAAATCCAGGCTTTCCATACTTCGCATCAATTGGGAAATAAGTTCCTGCATAAAACGGAGCTAAATCATCCGGAGTTAAAAAGATGTTTAAGGGCCATCCCCCTTGTCCGGTCATCATTTGAAGCGCCTGCATATAAATACTATCGAGATCCGGGCGTTCTTCTCGATCGACCTTAATCGGCAAATAATTCTCATTCAAATATCGAGCAATCTCAGCATCCGAAAATGCTTCTCCTTCCATCACCGTACACCAGTGACAAGACGAGTAACCAACTGATAGAAAGATAATTTTATTGTCGCGTCTCGCTTGCTCGATCGCATCTTCGCCCCATGCCCACCAATCGATCGGATTGTTCGCATGTTTCCGCAAATAAAGACTTTGAGCGTGAATTAAACGATTTGGCATAACAAAAATAACAATAGATCTCCAACCAGACACGATCGAAGATCTAGAATTTTTAGAACGTAAACAAAGTTCTAACCACGCCGATCACCGCGTCCTGATTGTCCTCATTGTAATCAGGATTCGTGATCCAAATCACTCCCGGTGTAATCGCAACATTATCACTCACCCGATAGCGATAGAACGCTTCCAAGTGCAGCGAAGTTCCGCGATCGCGAACTCCAAAATCAGTCCGAGTTAATTTCGGCTCTTGCCCTACCAAAATGCCACCCAAGTTCCCCCGCTTAAATAAATCTGGGAATGCCAGCGTCACTGCCCAATTCCACACATCGCCTCTACCACGTCCAATGTAGTTATGATTTGCATATCCAACCCAACCACCGAGCGCAAACTTCGGTGAAAGTTGGAAAGTTGCATTCACACCATACGCATTGATACTCACTGGCTCACCAAAAGTGGTGTTTGATAAGTTACTTCCGGTTGAGGTCAATGCAAATGGAGCAGTCGGATCAGGAGCAAGACCTGGAGAAGGCACATAAGCATTGATGTAAGTTAAACCAATGCGAGAACTCTCACTCAGGTTAAAAATTACCTGTGCTAATGCACCATACTGTCCATTAAACAATCCATTCGCACCATTGGGCACAGAAGCATTTGGAACCAGATACCCTAAGTTAATTTCCGCCGCAGTTCCAATTCGATGCCGCAAACCAACCCCTGCACCACCCGAATAGTTATAAATCGGGTTCCGCAAAGCAAACAAAGATACAGCACCACCATCAAAGTAAGGGTTCAACTGAGAAGACGCATCCAAATCGACAAAACCGTTTCCAGTTCCCGCTAAGAAGAAATCGGTATTATCGCTAATCGGGAATCGATAGCGCAACAGTGACACTCTCACCTGACTGTTACTATTCCCCTCAAATTCCACTCGTCCCATATTTGTGCCCAAGCTTCCCAACCCAGTTACAAAGTTCGGACTGGTTGCATCTGCCGCTGTTCCACCACGAGGAACAAGGTTATTTGCCTGCAAACGAGTGGTTAGCAAGTCTCGTCCTGAGAAGCTCGTTTGCAAGTTCAATTCCACCCGATAACCCAGGGTTAAGTTATCTCTTGCACTGGTTCCATCCGGACGCTCACCCGATGCTACATTAATCGCACCTAGCAGAACATTCCCTTGCAATTTAGTCGTTGTTGAGAACTGTTGCCGCTCCAAAGTAGTTGTCCGCGCTTCTAAAGCATCCACCCGACCTCGAATGGTTGCTAGCTCTGTTGCAAAGTCCGCTTGTAGTTTTTGCAACGTTGCTAAGTCTTCTTTTCTCACTAAATCAGCGGTTGAAGCAGCAATTAGCTCATTCACTCGATCGAGACAAGCATTCAATCCCGCTGCAAACTCAAATCGTGTTAATGCCCGATTCCCACGATAAGTACGATCGGGATATCCAGCAATACATCCATACCGTTCTACTAAAGATTGCAACGCCTGAAATGCCCAGTCTGTCGGGCGCACATCAGAAAGCTGTGAAACTGAAGTGACTTGCTCAGTTCCAATTGAAGGCGCGATCGGGCTTGGAATTACTTGAGCGATCGTGGTTGGTTGTGACGTTTTATCAGAGCTAGTAGAAACTTCAGCCGCATGGAGACTGAAGGGAGCAAGCATAATAGAACTTGTTGCCGTTGCAATCAAGCAGGCAAACGAAACAGGTTTCATGAATCATTCCTCATCAGTAATAATGTCAATGAAAATAGACCCCGTACATCATGTGAGGTCGAGCTATCTAGCTCAGTTCAAGAGTCATTAAAAATACTGAAGCTCAAGTCAAACGCAGCGATAGACGGTGATTGAGTCACCTACAATACCAATCGATTAGTACTAGCCACAGTAAGCCACGATGTTCAGAAAGTGCGACTATCCAGAGAGGTAGAGGCGGGAAGATGACACCTGACAGCGATTTCGGGGTTTTCAATGCGATTTGTAAAGTTTGCAACTGCTCTGAGCGATCGAGCAATACGTTAAGCTGGAGTGATGTACCCTGTTGGGTGAATTTTAAACGTGGGTTGTTCTCATGTCTCTTCTGCGTTTTGTTCTACTTAGTGCGATCGTTGGTTTTCTAGTCATTTTTGCGCTCTCCAATTGGAGCGTGACGATGCCGCTCGTGTTTCTCGGCGTTCCTTCGCCTGCTCTCCCGCTGCCGATCTGGATTTTGGTGGCGATCGCGCTCGGTGCGGTAACCACTTTGGTGATTACTTCACTGTTCGGATTAACGAGATTTACGGCACGTCGATCAGAGCGGAAAACGGTTCGCCAATCGACTACTACAAATAGTTATGCTTATGCGGAAACGCCTCGTGAAACTCGATCGAGCAGTAACGATGACGATTGGTTTAGCGGTGGTGATGACGATTGGGGAAGTGAGCCGAAAGATCAGCCAAAACGTGATTTTGAAGCGAGACAAACGCCGACCTCTGGAACGCGATCGGGTTCGACCTATTCTTATACCTATCGTGACTCTCCTGAACCAAAACAGCCAGATGTCGTCGATGCAGATTACCGCGTGATTCGTCCCCCGGTACGGAAAATGGATGAGGATGAATAGATGCTAGATGGGGTCAGTGTTTTTTTGATCGGCATGATGGGCGTGGGAAAAACCACGATCGGGCAATTGTTAGCAGAACGGCTCGATTACGATTTTCTCGATGTCGATCGATTTATTGAGCAAGCCACGGGGCAAACAGTTTCGACCATTTTTGCTGAGTCTGGAGAAGCAATCTTTCGTCAACTCGAAACAGCGACCTTGTCTCAAGTATCGGCTCGATTGCGGCGCGTGGTGGCAACAGGTGGCGGAATCGTGCTAGCTCAGGAAAATTGGAGTTATTTGAAGCATGGTGTGATCATCTGGCTGGATGTGCCTGTGGAGCAATTAACAGAGCGCCTGAGCCAAGATAAAACGCGACCTCTATTGCAGAATCAGGATTTGAAAGCGCGATTAACGCAACTTTCTGAAGAACGGCGATCGCGGTATGCTCAAGCCGATATTCATATTCAAGTCATGCCCGATGAAACTCCAGAGCAGACCACCGAAAAAATCGTGAATGCGATCGCACTAGAGCGCGAGAAAAAACGCCAGATCGACGAATCGATCCAGCGCTTAAACGAAGATATGCCGTTTCAGGTCAATTCTTGATTTATTTCACGACCGCAGGACGGGCTGCCGAGGGACGACGATCGATCACTTGATCCACCAGCCCATAGTCTTTCGCTTCTTCTGCCGACATAAAAAAATCGCGCTCGGTATCTTGCTCAATTCGCTCTAGCGGCTGTCCGGTGTGATCAGCCAGAAGCGAATTTAACCGCTGCTTGAGATAGAGAATCTCTTTTGCTTGAATTTCGATATCGGTTGCTTGTCCCTGTGCGCCACCCAACGGTTGGTGAATCATAATACGCGAATGGGGCAAACTCATCCGTTTGCCTTTCGTTCCTGCACTCAGCAGAAACGCGCCCATGCTGGCTGCAAATCCAACACAAATCGTAGACACATCCGGGCGAATCTGCTTAATCGTGTCATAAATGCCCATTCCAGCCGACACCGATCCACCCGGTGAATTGATGTAAAGGTAAATATCCTTGTCTGGATCTTCCGCTTCAAGGAACAGCAATTGTGCGACAACGAGATTTGCGACATCGGAATCGATCGCGCTACCGAGGAACACGATTCGTTCCCGCAACAGTCGGGAATAAATATCAAAGGCGCGTTCGCCCCGTCCGGAAGTTTCAATAACGGTAGGAATCATGAATCCAGCCCAGTAATTTTTTTCATTCTAACGAACGAAGGGGCGGCTCGTTTGGATGTTTACATCTAAGAACGGTTTGCTGATATCAATTGATCGTAATAAATTGACTGTAAGTCCTAAAGATTGACTTGAGGTAGCTGTGAAAAAATCAAATGTTGTATTTCTGTTAATGTCAACAGGAATCGTAGTCGGAACAGCAACGGGAATTTATTATTTCTGGCGGCAGTTGACTCAGTTGCCTGAATGGTATAACACTGGACAGAATCAGCCACGAACGTATGCACAAATTCAAAAATCGAGTGCAGCCGTTGAAAAAAAGATTGAAGCTCAAATTCAAGCCAGTCCCCAAGCTGCAAAAGTGAACACTGCTTCAAATCAACCGTCTCCTAAGGTTTCTAGCCCTTCTGACGATGTGCAAGTGGCGCTAAGTTCGCAGGAATTGAATGATTTATTAGTGACAAAAATCACTGAGAAACGCAATGGTCAACCGCTTCCAAGTGCTGTCAAAGGATTTAATGCAGCGGTGAAAGAAGACAAGCTAAAAACAGGTGCTGTGATTGATATTCAGGAATTGCAAAATAGTGGATTAGCTGAACAGCAGCAGCAGTTTCTATCAGAAATTACACAGAAAATTCCGATGAACGATCGTAAAGTTTACATCGGAGTTGAGGGCAGACCGAGAATTCAAAATGGTCAGTTACGGTTTGATGAAAATGCTCGTATTCAAGTCGGAAACATGAGTTTTACGATCGCTGAAGTAGCGAGTCGTCTAGGTGTATCACCCGAAAAAGTGCAAGACCAGCTTAATCTTGAATTGAGAGTGAGAGGTCTAACCGTGAGAGATATCGATTTCAAAGACGGGAATGCGATTCTGAAAGGCGATCCGAAATAGGATTAAAAGAGCGATCGAAGTTTTGGCTTCGATCGCTCTTTTAATCCTATTTCGCTTAATCCTAGCTCGCTAAACTGTGAGGAATCTGAACCTTCGGTTTTCCACCTGCTAGCGCTTCTTCTTCGCTCTCAAAAATCTCAAACACTGAATCCATCATCGTCACTTCAAATACCAGTTTTGCCTCTGGATGTACATTGCAGAGTTTGAAACTTCCCTTTGCTTTATCTGCATCCCGCATTCCTGCGACCAGTGAAGTGAGACCTGAACTATCAATAAAATTCACCTCTCCCAAATTCACTACAACATGCTGACTTTGTTTTGCGATACAGTCTTGTAGCTTCGTGCGAAACTGCCATGCAGTCGTAATGTCTAAGCGCCCTGATGGATTGAACACGACGATCGAGCTTCCATCTGGGGTATTAATAATTTTTTGCTCCATGAGATTCAATTCTTGCTCCATGTGAACCATGACCTGCTTCGCGCAATCTATCCGGAGATTACTCAATCAGTTATGCCCAAAGATTGACGCAGGATAACGATTTAATTCTAATTAAACTGAAAATCGATCGAGAAAAAACTGGACAGCGTGCGATCGACGTTCCGATTTTCGATAAGCTAACCAAATCTAACTCCTGACGGCTTTCTCTGGTTTCAGTCCTAACATTAATCGACTCTGCTCAATTCAATTTGTACTTTAGATAAACCCTCACTAGGATGAAGATGTCGAGTTAGCAATACGTTATGTCTAATACCAAATTGATCTTCGAGTGCTACAGATTCGGAAAACCCCCTAACCCCCAAGTTTGGGGGAACAAGAATCAAAGTCCCCCAAACTTGGGGGATTTAGGGAGCTAGGGATTTGTAGCATTAACAGATTGATTCGGTATAAGAGAGTTCTGATTGTTCTGACCAGTCACGATACGTTAGGTGATACAGGAAAAGAAACGGGCTTCTATTTGCCTGAAGTGAGTCATCCGGTTGCAGTCTTCGATCGAGCCAATTTGGCGATCGCATCAATGCGATCGCCAAATTGGCTGCTTCCATCTCAAACTGATAGAATCGCATCACTCACTTTGATTCCCTAAACTCATGACAACACTGCTCAAACCTTCTACGTTCATTCCTAAAGGTCTTCAGGTACAGCAGGTTGGAACCCTCACTTTATTCAAATTTACAGACGAATTGGGCGATCGTCTGCAAACCCTACTCGACAAAAAGAAGGCAAATACTCTGACCCCAGAAGAAGCCCTTGAGCTAGCTGCAATCGGTGAGCTTGACGAAATCTTTAGTTACATTAATGCAGTCATGGCAGCTAAAGTACATGAGCATTCCTAAAGCGCTCTATAATGCTGTTCGACAACGTGCCCGATTCCGCTGCGAATACTGTCATTATCCTGAGTTGCTCAGTTCTGCCCCGCTGTCGATCGATCACATTCAGCCCCAATCTCTTGGAGGCAGTGATCACTTCGATAATCTTGCTCTAGCCTGTCGTCGTTGCAACGAAAGACGCTACAACTTTACAACCGGAAGCGATCCAGAAACCAAGATAGAGATTGCTCTATTTAATCCGCGTCAACAGCAATGGGCAGAACACTTCATCTGGACAGGTAATGCTTTGCGGATCGTTGGTAAAACTCCTACGGGTCGCGCAACTTGTGATCGACTAGATCTCAATGACGATCGGCCTAAATTCAATAGAGCGTAGATGATCGATCTTTGTTGATCGCATCATAGATCTCGATGTGTAAACGGTTTTGCATTTGCACCTGAATAAGTTGCTGCAATTTGCCCATCTCCAACTAATTGATATTTGTAAGTGACCAATCCTTCTAAACCAACAGGTCCGCGTGGTGGCATTTTCTGAGTACTAATTCCAACTTCCGCTCCAAATCCATATCGAAAACCATCCGCAAACCGCGTCGAACAATTGTGATAGACACCCGCAGCATCCACTTGATTCATGAATTGTTGGGCGGTTGCTGCATCTTCGGTTGCGATCGCATCTGTATGCTTCGATCCATACGTATTGATGTGGGCGATCGCGTCTTCAGTCGAATCGACAATCTTGATCGCCAAAATCAAATCACTATATTCTGTTGCCCAATCCGTTTCAGTTGCCGCTGGAATGTTCAAAATCTCGCGAGTTCGTTCATCGCCTCGGAGTTCAACATTCTTCGCTTGAAATGCAGGAGCGGCTTCGAGCAGAAATTCCGATGCGATCGCAGAATGTACCAGCAAAGTCTCGATCGCATTACAAGCTGCCGGATAATGCGTTTTAGAATCGACAGCAATCTTAATTGCTTTGGGAATATCAGCGGCTCGATCGACATACAAATGGCAAATTCCATCCGCATGACCTAACACGGGAATTCGAGTATTATCCTGAACAAATTTCACAAATGAATTCGATCCGCGTGGAATGATCAAATCAACGTATTGATCGAGTTTTAATAACTCCAGCGTTTCTTCTCGTGTTGTCAATAATTGCACCACAGACGGATCAATTTCTGTTTGTGCTAATCCTTGATGAATTGCTTTGACTAATGCTTCACAAGATCGAATCGCTTCTTTCCCACCTTTGAGAATGACACCATTCCCTGACTTAATCGCAAGGCTAGAAATCTGCATCACTGCGTCTGGTCGCGCTTCAAAAATTACACCTAAAACGCCCAGTGGACAAGTCACTCTTTTTAGAATCAATCCTTCATCTAGTTCGCGATGAATTTGAATTGCTCCGATCGGATCAGCGAGTTTACCAACATCATGCACCCCGACGATCGCGCTTTTCAGTTTCGCTTCATCCAACTTCAATCGGGCATACAACGCAGATGCGATTCCTTCGGATTTTGCTGCCTCACAATCTGCCGCGTTTGCTGCAAGGATTTCACTGGAGTTTGCTTCGAGGGCATCAGCAATTTTTGCGATCGCATCATTCCGAACTTCGGTTGATGTCACCGCAAGCTGTCGGGCTGCCTTCTGAATTTGTTGTGCGAGGGTGGAGAGTGAAACCTGAGCAAGAGAAGCAGTCATGAGAAGAATCCGCAAAGCGACATTCTTCAGGGTAATACATTTCCTAGCTCAACATCTCAGAGAGATAATCCGCAGTCGCTTCCACAAGCGCGATCGTCATCAAATCGTCGTGATTGAATAAGCTCGAATTGCCGAATCTACTGTTGCAATGACTAAATTGTGATGTGAAGCCTGACAAATCAGCATTCGATCAAACGGATCGCGATGTAGATAGGGCAGATTTTCAAGCTGAGTCACACTAGTTTCGTCTAGGTCAAGATTTGTGATTTGGTGTGCTTGTCGCTGTTGTGGGAGATACGTTGCGGGATGAGATGGCAAGGGCAATTTACCCAATTGATATTTCACGATCGCTTCCCAAACTGAAACCACGCTCAAATAAACGTCATTGTCTGAATCACGAATGGCATCGCGAGTAGAAACGGGTAGCTGACTATCTCCGCTAATAAACCATAGAAAAATGTGTGTATCGAGCAGGATTTTCATTGACCTTCAAATGCACTCAGAATCTCTTCTGGCAAAGGTGCATCAAAATCATTTGGAACCGTAAACTCTCCAGTACATAAACCAAAGGGTCTAAGCTGTTTTTGAACGGGTTTAAGTTCTGCGATCGCTAAATCTTCGCGAACAATCATCAGGGTTTCACCCGCTTCGACTTGCTGGAGATACTTAAGCGGATCACGTTGAAGCTCTTCGATCGATACACTTTGCATAAAATTGCCTCACTGTTCTAACTCAGCATGTCAGAGAGATAATCCGCAGTTGCTTCCACAAGCGCGATCGTATCTTCATACAACATCCGAGTTGGACCCAGAACGCCAATACTTCCGACTGGAATAGTTCCACGATTGTAAGTTGTCGAGATTAGCGAACAAGCTCGAATTGGCTCTAGTGGATTCTCTGAGCCAATCCGAATCGAAACTCGTCGCCCTTCTGAATCGGGTTGCTCAAAAATCAAGGGGACTAACTGATCTTGTTCTTCTTCCAACAGTTGCAGAATCATTTGAACTTGATTCAGTTCTGAGAATTCCGGTTGTCTCAGAACCTCAGAAACACCGCTAATCATCAATTGAGACGGTAAAGATGATTGTGCTAATCGCTGCAATAGATCAGTCAGTACCGAAGTGAGGAGAGAGCTATATCGATCGAACTCACGACCCAATTCACCCCAATCTAAGGTTTGGAGTTCGGAGAGCGATCGACCGCGTAACTGTTCGGATAAGAAGTTCGAGAGAAGTTTTAACTCTCGATCGACAATTTCGGCACCCGGTTCTTCATCTGAAGGCGGCAATTCCATGAGTACCGATTGCGTTTCATAAGTATCCGTCACCACAATCAGCATGACTCGATTCGCATCGATCGGCACAAGTTGGAGATGCTTTAACTGCGTCGTGTGCGTCATTGGCATTGTCACGATCGCAATATAACCGCTCAACGTGGAGAGAATTTGCGCTGCACCTTTGAGTACCGCTTCAAAGCTCCATTTATCCCAATTGAGTCGATCGCTTAAAATCTGTTCGAGTTGAACGGCGACCCCTGGAGACGGTTGAATCAACTGATCGACATAAATTCGATAGCCTGAATCTGAGGGCACTCGACCCGCTGAAGTATGCGGTTGGAAGAGAAGCCCTACCTTTTCCAAATGTCCCATTGCATTGCGAATTGTGGCGGAACTCACACTCAGGTTAAATTCCTTCACCAACGCGCCCGATCCGACGGGTTCCGCAGTGGCAATGTAATGTCGAACGGTAGCCCAGAGAACTTGCTGTTGACGATTATTCAGAGGGGGATTTATAGACATTTTGAAAGACGATCGCGCTTTAATCGAATTGAGACTAAGATAGCACTTTCCTTATTTTTACTTTAGATTTTAGTCTCGTGTTGTAACAAAACCGACGAAATCGCTAATAGCGCGGAACTGAGCGATCGACCATTACTGAATAGGCATCTATTCCACCAGAGATATTTTTCACGTTCGTAAATCCCTGCTGCACGAGCCAGTTACACATTTGCGCCGATCGGATTCCGTGATGACACAGCACTAAAGTTTCTGTTTCAGCATCAAGCTTGCTATGGATCTGCTCTGCCCATTCAGAAAATTCGCTTAAGGGTAAGTTTTGAAACGATGGAAGCGAAGCGGTTTCAACTTCCCACGGTTCGCGCACATCAACATATTGAATGCTCGGATTATCAAGAGATTGCGCAAGATCTTGAACAGTGATTTGAGAAAAAGACATTGTGAATTAGGCTTTGATTAGGAATTCATCTTTTGGAATCGCATAAGGATCTTTACCGTATCCCAATGCAAATCGGAACGAATGCGCGACACTTTTACTAGAAAGCGTCATGAATACGATCAAAGCAGAAAACGCCACCATTGCGGCAACCGCATAAAGTCCTCGATAGCCGATCGCATTTGCTACACTGCCTAAAATTGGGCCCGCAATCGCAATTCCCAAATCAAATCCCCCAACAAACAGTCCGAAAATCCGTCCGCGTTCATGTGGCTGACATCGATCGGCAACCAGCGCGATCATGATGGGCAAGAATGTCCCGCCTCCCAATCCTTCGAGCGCTCCTGCTAAGAGAAACCAAGGAGCAGAATTCGCGACCGACAAGACGATGAGCGCGATCGCATAACTAAGCAATCCGATTGAGATAAACCGTCCCCGTCCATATCGATCGCTTGCTTTTCCAGAAACAAATCGCGTAATAAAACTCGTAATCGCCGCCGCTGTATAGAACAATCCGGAGTTCAGTCCGATATTCGATTCTTTGATGTGTAGCGGAACGAAAGTTGCGATCGCACCAAATGCGATGCCAACGAGCAGCATTGTAAGGGTCGGAATGCGAATACGATCGCTGAGTAACAATCGCCAAAACACATTTTCAGAAGAGCGCTCCTGTGATTGATGCTTGACCGCAGGTGCTTTCACGAACATGGCACAAGTCATACTGATCATGCCAAGTAGTGAACTCATCACGAACACAGGCGCGTAAGTCGTTAGCTCTTGCAAATAACCCCCGATCGCTGGGCCTAATGCCATTCCGATCGGATTGACTAAGCTCATGTAGCCAATCAATTCGCCACGATTCTCAGGCGGTGCAATATCAACGACCAGCGAACTATATGCGGTTGTGAATGCAGCAATACTAATGCCGTGAAAGGCTCGAACAATCATCAGAATCGGGATTGATTGCGTCAACAAATGACACACAGGAGCTAAGGTTGCTACTGAGATGCCAATCAGCAGAACAATCTTACGACCTTGCTGATCTGCCATCTTTCCAGCTTGGGGACGGAATAGCAGAAGACCGATCGCAAATGAACCCATGACAATCCCTAGCTGATCATCGGGTGCGCCGATCGATTTCACATACAACGGCAGAATAGGCAGCAAACTTGCTAAACTCGCCCAAAACAACAATCCCGCAGTAAAGAGAACGCCCAGATTTTGTTTCGTCTGAGCGCTTAGTTTGGCAAATGTATTCAATGCCCGATTCCTGATGAATGAAGAGATCCTAGAATATCAAACTTGTTAACTTCCCGCGAGAATCGCAGGCATTAACACCCCATCGATCGCATGAATGACACCGTTATCTGCCAGAATATCGGCTTTCGTAACAGGCACATCATTCACTTTAATGCCGCCTTCGTGATCGACTGCAATCACTGATCCTTCAAGGGTTGGCGCTTCAAAAATCTCTGTCAAATCCTCAAATCTGACATCGCCATCTAAAACGTGGTAGCTCAATACACGGCGCAGTTTGGGTAAGTCTTCGAGCAATGCGTTTAGCTCTTGTTCCGGCAACTTGGAAAAGGCTTCATCGGTGGGAGCTAGCAGCGTAAAGGTTCCCTCTGTGTTCTCCAATTCTGCGGAGATGCCTGCCTTGTCGATCGCGCTTAATAATGTTTTGAATGATCCCGCTTCTGAGGCGGCTTGTAAGAGATTTGGCATAGTTATTTCCTGTTCGATTCCTCTTCTTAGAAAAGAACAGTACGATCGAATTTACATCGAACGAAAGAGAGAAATTAACTATCGGGCGATTCGTTAGTTCGATCGAGCAAGTTCTTTTTCGATTCTTTCAACTCATGCCACAGGGCTTTGATTTGCCGATAGGCTTCACCCGGCGGGATCTTCCCTGCGGTTTCTAAGCCGCAGAGTAAAGAAACGCGGCTGGCAAATTCCTGAAGGTTGGCATTAAAAGCGAGATTCTCAGGAGTAAAGTCCCCTCGATAATGAGCAGTCGGGTAAAAGAATTCCTCTTTTTGTTGCTTCGGCGTTTTGTCCACAGTTTCACCCTAGGTTGTCGCTGGTCTCTTCCAATTGTATGTTGGTAAT
>JADEXW010000523.1 GCA_015206935.1 Pseudanabaenaceae cyanobacterium LEGE 13415
TTCGGGAAGTATTCGGGTAAACGCTTCAGAATCGATTCAGATGTCGAGCCAGCCTGGGACATTCAGTAACATTAGTTCAACGCTCGGCGGATCGGGCGACTTTAGGCGATCGGGTTTGATTAGCGGAACTCCGACCGGAACGGCTGGAGATGTCACAGTCAATACACCTTTACTGGAGCTGAATCTGGCAGGAATCAGCGTTGGAAACTATGGAATCGGGTCAGCAGGGACAGTGACAGTCAATGCCGATACGATTCGATTAACTAACTTCGGTGGAATTTCTGCTCAGACGTTTGCAGGTGGGGGCGGTAACATTGATGTGAATGCTCGATTGTTGGTGATGCGCGATCGCTCTTTTATCACAACTGATTCAAGATCTGGGGGCGATGGGGGCAACATTCGCATCTCAAATCCATTGATGATTGCGAGTGGAAACAGTGATATTGTGGCGAATGCGATCGCGGGTCGGGGTGGAAATATCCGAATTACAACTCAAGGGATGTTTGGTTTGACGTTTCGAGATTTGCAAGATCCTCAATCGGTTCCAACCAATGACATCACTGCAAGTTCTGGCATTAGTGCAAACGGAACAGTGGAAATTACGACCCCCGGTGTTGATCCGAATTCAGGATTAGTTGAGCTATCCGAAGCGTTAGTTGATTCAAGTCAACAAGTTGCAAAAGGATGTTCGATCGATCAAGGAAGTCGCTTTGTGGTTACGGGACGGGGAGGGCTTCCGATCAATCCGCAGCAAGAAGTTTTTCATGCACCTACTGTTTGGAACGATCTACGTGAGATAAGTCGATCGACGACTACAGTTCAACCTTCTAATCAATCTGCGCCGATTGTTGAGGCAAGCAGTTGGCGACAAAATCCGAACAGTGGTGAAGTGGAATTGATTGCAGCAAAACCAATGCAATTGGAGTCGATCGAGTCTTGTACTACATCAGATTCATCGGATCAACATCGATCGTTAAGCTCACGGTAGAAGGACAGTGCGATCGCAGTTCGGTGAGATCTGGAATGCGATCGTCGTTCATCTTTAATAAAATCTGCCATCGGTATCGTTGAGCAATTCTCAAAATTGTTGCAGGAGCGGGTCCTAGAACTTGATAGTCTTCAGATTGCATGAGAAGATCTGCGATCGTTTCTGCGGTACTTTGAACGATTTGAGGATTCAGTCCACTAAATCGCAGGAGAACTAAACGACCATAGGGCGGATATGTTAATGTCGATCGTTGTTCTAATTCCTTCTCCACAAATGGTTCATACTGCTGTTGTTTAACAGATTGAATTACCGAATTTTCAGGTGCATAGGTTTGTAAAATCACTCGTCCGGGTTCGGTTCCGCGTCCTGCTCGTCCAGCGACTTGTACTAGCGTCTGAAATGCTCTTTCACTCGCTCGAAAGTCTGCTAAATTTAACAGTCCATCGGCTGAAATGATGCCAACTAAAGTGACTTGAGGGAGATCAATTCCTTTGGTTAACATTTGTGTTCCGACTAAGAGATCTGCATCTCCATGCGCAAACTGGCTTAGTAAGGCTCGATGTGCGCCTTTTGCGCGAGTGGTATCACTATCAAAGCGAATTGTTTTTAGTTCTGGAAACAGTCTGGATAGTTCTTGTACCACGCGCTGAGTTCCACTACCAAAGTTCTTGAAGTAAGAGGAACCACAAGACGGACACCGCTGCGGTTGATGTTGAGTATGGTTACAGTAGTGACATCTGAGCAAGGGTTGAGCATTTTCGTGAACATGGTGATAGGACAATGAAACATCACAGTTCGGACAGTCCATCACATAGCCACAACTCCGACAAGAAACAAAGGTGCTATGTCCACGACGATGAATAAATAGCAATCCTTTTTGATTGTTTTCTTTGAGTTTCTTCAGTTCAGCTTGCAGCGATCGACTAAAAATCGAACGATTACGATCGTGCAATTCTTTCCGCATATCAATCACATCAATGCGCGGTAAAGGTCGATCTAAAATTCGTCTGGGTAGTGATAGATAGGTTGATCGTTCTAACCAGGTTTCTAAGGATGGCGTTGCAGATCCCAAAATCAAAGGACAGTCTTCCAATTCTGCTCGCCACTCTGCTACCGATCGAGCATGGTAACAAGGAGCAGGCTGATCTTGCTTAAAGCTCGAATCATGCTCTTCATCGAGAACAATCAAACCGAGATTCGGTAATGGCGCAAAAATTGCCGATCGCGTTCCAATCACAACTTGCGGCGATCCAGCTAACATCTGTCGCCAAGTATCAAAACGTTCCCCATCCGATAACGCACTGTGATATACGCAGACTCGATCGCCAAATCTTGCCCGAAATCGATCAGTCAATTGCGGCGTTAATCCAATCTCAGGAACTAACACTAGCGCGGATTGACCTTGTTCGAGAATTGGCGCGATCGATTGCAAATAAACTTCGGTCTTCCCTGATCCCGTCACGCCATGCAGCAAAATTTTGTCAAATCTACTCACAGCTTGAATTTGTTTAAGAACTTGTGCTTGGTCTGGAGTGAGCGATTTTGCTGAATCATTTACGACATCTGGACTTTGTTCACTCCGCAACACTTCCCGACCCTGAAGAATCACACAACCTTCTTCTTGTAATCGTTTTACAGTGGGCGTAGTCGTTCGGCAATGCTGCAATAAATCGGTGAGCCACATTTCGCCACCATTGCGTTTGAGAACTTCTAAGATCTCGCGTTGTCGTCCTCGTAATTCTCCTTCCATTGAAACTAGAATCACGGCTTGCCGCAATTGGGGTCGAATCGTGGCAGGTGGCTCTAGATAGCTCTCAACCCAATTGAATCTCAATAAATCCTGAAGTCCCCGATGCGCTCCTTTTACTTGGCGCTGAATAAATTGCCAAGAATAATCCTTCGTTTTGCTCGATCGCAGTAATTTCAGAATCTGTTGAGCCGCAGGATTGAGAAACACCTCATTTGCTTTGGGGTCAATCAATCGAATCCGTCTTTGCGATCGCGCTAACAACCCAGGCGGTAACGCAACTCGAACCACTTGCATCAGTGAAGTCTGATAGTATCGCGCCACACGATCGAGCAATGCCCAATACGAAGCGGGGAAAAATCCAACACTGACGATCGAATCAATCGATCGAATCTGTTCTAAGTCGGGTGGCTCACTCAGCAAGCGAACCGCGATTCCGCCCACCTGCTGCATTCCAAACGGCACACTTAAAATATCACCCGGTTCTACGCGCGACCCTGACGGCACAGCATACGTAAACACGCCTTGTGCCCCTGGACAATCGACTAGTACTTCAACCCACATCGGAACGGTTCGATACTCCGCCCTCGATTCCGCTACAGACTGCAATTCAGACATATCCGCAAATGAAGAGAAAAACTTAAGAAAATCGGTAAAAGAGGAAATTTACGGTATTAAATTACCAAGGAATCGAGGGGCATTCAGTTCAAATGAACCACTCAAATTATCTTAGCGTGTGACTGAGTTTACCGGATCGATCGCATCAAAACGTGATGATTCACCTAAAGATAGATTGAAACCATTGACATTTGCTTTTCTCACCATTGGTAGAGATGTAAAACGGAATGGGTATGAGAGTCTGTTATAACAGTGACCGGGAGGTTTGGGATCTTGTCGTTTGGACAAAAACGCTCAAAGCAAACGGGAGTTGCATCACGGAAACCCGCCGAGGCTGAAACGCATCTCCAGGATTTTTCCCGATTCAGAGCGGCGATTTTAGCTAGGCTATGTCTTTCGCCTGTTTCTAAAAGTTTCCGAAAAAAATTGAACAAATACGCAAATTCGTCATAGGTTCAGGAGGAGTTATCAAGCTACAGATTCACAATTTGAACAAAAAAGATTCAGATTAAAAATTCTCATTGCTGGCTTAAGTTCTCGATTGATTCTGATGACTTAATTTGGCAACTCTCTCTTACCGCTCGATCGCGTAAAACTACCTCATATAACATCACTATGAACGAACAAAGCAACAGTTCTCACACAGAAGCCCTCTCTAGTGATTTGGACTTTGCAATGGACGTTGCTGAGTTAGATTCAGTGGACTCTTTGCAATTAGAAGCCGATTTCGCAGATAGCACTCC
>JADEXW010000524.1 GCA_015206935.1 Pseudanabaenaceae cyanobacterium LEGE 13415
CTGCTCCTCACTCTCACAGACGATTACGGAATAAAGTACTCATACACGCCGAGCGCAATAATCATGACTCCAGACAGCACTCCCGCAGAAATGCCCGTCATCTTGGTCGTAAATTGTTCGCCCAATAAATAGCCAACCAGCACCGCTAAAATGCTAACCATAAAGGTCAATAAGGTTGTAAACGCAATGTTTAAGCCAGAAATACCTGCACCTACACCTGTCCCTAAATTGTTGATCGTGAGACCAAAAGAAAGCGCGATCGCTTCTTTGACATCAATTTCACCAGAGCGATCGACATCTGCAATTTCAGGATTTTCCAAATAGCTTTCGTAAGACAATGGATCGATCGATTCAGCCCTAGCATCCATGTGCGGAATGTAAGCCATGTCTACGCCTGCTGCAACCATTGATCGACGAATCTGACGAATCTTGGCACGATTGCGTTTTTTCTCACGCTCCAGAGTATCCCAAATGCCCCAAAAGCCAATCGTAATCAGCATTGCACTGCCAATCAGATTCGCCACCGGATTAGGTAAATATCGTTCGATCGCGGCTCCAACCGAGAGAGATAGCAACGTTCCCAATGCAGACACAAGCGCGATTAGAACATTACTGAGCCAACCAATTCGCAGTCTTTTCACACCATACGCAACCGCAACTGCAAAGTTATCCACATTTGAAGAGAAGCACAGAACAAATGAAGAAAAAAGGTGAGTCATGGCAAATCATTCCAGAAATGAGGGGACAAATGGATGAATCGATCGTGGCTAAACTCCTTACAGAAGTTCAGAGACGAGATTCACGGTCATACCAACAATGCCAACGAAATACCAAAATGAGAGTAAACACTGTCCCAACGCTAACCGCCGCATGGGGCGCGATGCAATGAAGGTGTCAGAGGTTTGCGCCGTTGCTCCAAGAGTGAATGAGAAATAGAGAAAATCCCAATCCGTTGGAGTGTCTTGCCCCTGAAATTCAATTCCGCCTGGTGCATCGGGACGGTAGTAAAGAGCCGCATATTGTTGAGCAAACAAGGTATGGAGTAGAAACCAAGAAAGAACAATGGCGAGGATTGCAACCACAAGATGCAGAGCAAGCACATCAGAAGCGGCTTCTTTCGTCGTTTTTAGCACTCGAAATGCGATAAAGCTAATTGCGATCGCGATTGCAATGACAGTAAATAAAAGAGTTCGACGAAGATTAAATCGACGAGCGCGATATGCGGTTGTTTCTGGCGTGGTTCGCAGAATGATTAAAACAATCGGAAATAGGAAACAACAAACTGCCGCTGCCCAAGTTGCTAACAATCGCGTTGAAGCGTGAAGGTGTGGAGGCAGAAGGAAAAAGACAATTAAACCACCACAGAGCGCGAGACTGACCCGCAATCGGAAAGAAAGATATTGCAGAGTATTCATCTAGAATGCCTGAATGATTTATAGTAGTCCACCGACTACACCCACACTCAGCGCAATAATCACGCTGTAGAAGAAGAATGAAACGATTCCATGCCCCAAGGATAATCGACGCATCGAAGCGGCGTTAATCGAAATGTCTGAGGTTTGGGAAGTCATCCCGATCGTAAAAGAGAAATAGAGAAAATCAAGAAAATCGGGTTCTTCTCCACCGGGAAGCTCAATCCCGCCTCGATATGCGAGTTTCGGATCAGCGTGATCGATGCAGTAATAACAAGCAGTATAGTGCAAGGCAAACATCGTGTGCGTTAAGAACCAAGACGAAAGAATGGATATCACTGATAATGCAATCTGAACTGTCCTGGCGGAAGCGGGGATGTCTTTGTTGTCCGCATTATCGAAGAGCATTAATGCGATCGCACAAATACTCACGAGTGCCGTACAAACGACGAGGAGAAAGATTGCCCAGTGTTGTGCTTCTTGGCGTTGAGCGCGATCGTAGGTTTTTTCAGCATCGGAACTTACCATCATCCAAAACACAATGCTGAGAAAACATAACACGCCTGCAATCCAGCCTCCGAGAATGCGATTGTAGAGGTGCATTTGATCGGGAAGCACAACAAAGACTGCCATTCCGAACATGACAGCAAATCCAATTCGTTGACGGGAATTGAGATTAATCAGGGCATGAAACACAAGAGATCCAAAGTCTTGAAGCGATCGAGAAAAATGCGATCGGTGAGGCAAATTTGGCTCGGTTTTCATAGTTCATCAGAGAAGAATACTGGGACACAGCAAATTTTAGAAAGCCGAAATGACAGGAGCATGACTCCTGAGTGAAACACTGGAAATAGCGAAAGACTTACAGATTCGCGATCAAAACAGTTGGTGAGATGTAGAAGCTAACAGTCGATTCGGAGCGAAGAAGATACTTTATCCAACCACAAGCTTGCCCTAGATCAAGAAGAGTTTGCAGCGATGCTAAGTCTACTCTTGATTGAGGAGAACTTCGTGGGTTCATTGCTTTAGAAGCAAAAGGGTTTAGTTGGAAAGCCTTCTGAATGTTCCATAGCTTACCGCAAACCAATGAGGTAGGAACAGAAACTTTTGTGAATGATTGTTTTGAGTTTCAATAAGCAATATGAACTGAACTGCAACAACTCAGGCAAATAAGTCTGTTTTCTCTGCCTGTTTCCCTGACCATTTCTGCCAGCGATCGATAGACCGATTCACGCAGTCTAAACAGTCATCGCCTGCGAAACAGATGCGTTCCATCCGCTCACATGCCATCAGCACTTCACCGTTTCCAAGCCCCGGATTCAGCACAAAGTGACCCGGTTTACTGTAGAGACTGATGAGATAAGCAACAATGCCTTCGATGCCTTCGATCGATAACGCATGATCAGGAACCACGATCGATTGATGTGCGAACAAGGCAAGATACATGCCGCTAGTTAGCAACTCGAATCGGAAAGGCATTTGTTGCGATCGACAAAAATTGAGAATGTCGCCTTGCGATCGCAACACGGCTACGACTCTTGCTTCATCGACCAAATAATCATGATTCCAGGCAACGTGAGGCGGCACGATCGCTAAAGCCGCATTCGAGGGCAAACAATCGCGATAGGGTTCACCGTCAGTTTTGCCACAGTAAATTAGGTGCCGTTTTAGCATCCATGTATCGCCTTCTTGCACTTCCAGCGTCGAAGTTTTAGAATCCGCAACTTTTCGCACTGCTTTCTTAGCAGATTTCGCGGCTCGTTCTGCTTCAGCCGCTTGGAGTGCCAGAAACTGAAGTTCAGCCTGTTTTGCTCTTGCTGCCGACGCAATTTTCTCATGATGAGCGGCTTCGGCAGGATTGGATTCTGCCGCTTTCAAGGATTGTTCTGCCAGCTTGCGCTCTTCACTGCCTGCACGCGCAATTTTGAGTAAGGCTTGAGGACTCTTTGCAGCCGATGTGCCTCGGAGTGCAGCTTTCACCTCAGGCGCAATGTCTCGCGCAATTTGTTTCCCTTGCTGAAACGTGCGTTCGGTATAACCAATTTCTTCTGCTAACTCAACGGTGGTTTTGGGAGGAGGTGAATCGATTTCACCACCTTTTTTGCGAGTGAACTGATTGTCTCCAGGACGCGCTCTAAGTCCCATGCGCCCTAGAATCTGGTCACGTTCTAACCACAATTCCGATCGCTCTAAGGCTTCGAGTTCGTTACGAATTAAATTCTCGTCAATTTCTGCTAGTCGCGCTTGATCGCGATCGCAGTTGACAACTTTACATTCGATCTGTGTAAACCCAAGTAGTCTACAAGCGGTAAGACGATGTAATCCTGCAATCAAAAGATAGTTTTGATCCAGCGTGATCGGGTTCAAAAGTCCGTTTGCTTCAATCGATCGCATTAAGTCAGCAACCTTATGATCTTTCAAAGGTCGTCGGTTTAACCCCACACTGACTTTATCGATGTCGATTAGTGTCATAACAAAGAATGTTTGATGCGTCGATTGAGAATTGCTCGAAAATCGTAGCGATATTGAAACTCTTCTCTATGGTAGCTCAGATCTTCAGAAATCACTTCACCCGGTCGCATGATTAACCTTTGCTAAGTTTGAAAAACGACCTGAAGAAATCTATGAAGGATCACATAATCTTAAGAATGAAACAGGTTACATCGTCATCTCAATACTGA